>NZ_CAKKTL010000209.1:0-5384 GCF_920664355.1 Protofrankia sp. CiP1_Cm_nod2 | reverse complement strand
AGAGGGACGACAGGTTGTTGGTCGGGTAGCCGGTGACACCGGCCCGCACGACCTGCCGGGCCGGGCCGAGCAGCAGCCAGTCGCTGGCCGCGTCCTCGGAGATCTGCCGGGCGAGCCTGCGCAGGTTCTGGTCACGCTCGGCGTCCGAAGCCGCCGTCACCGCGGCCCGGTAGTCCTGCTGGGCGGCCGGGCTGTCGTAGCGCCAGTAGTAGCCCGGCTTCGCGTAGTTGCCCAGGTCCCGCGGTTCGGCGTGGTCGACGATGCTCAGGTCGTAGTCGGCGTTCCGGTACACCTGGGTCAGCCAGGTGGGGAACTCGACGCTGGTGATCCGTACCGTGATCCCGATGTCCTGGAGCTGGGAGCGCACGTACTCGGCGATGGCCGGCGGGTAGATGTTCGCGACCGTCAGGCCCAGGGTCAGCCCGCCGGCGTGGCCGGCGTCGGCGAGCAGCTTGCGGGCGTTCGCCGGGTCGTACCTGTCGATTCCGGTGAGGTCCTCGTACCAGGGGTCCAGCGGCGGGACGGAACTGCCGATCCGGGTGCCGCCGCCGAGTATCTTGATCAGTCCGTCCTTGTCGATGCCCTGCCGGATCGCGTGCCGGACCCGCGCGTCGGACAGCGGGGCGCGCGAGTGGTTGAACCCGAGAGTGATCTTGTCGCTGCTCGTGCCCGTGGAGACGGCGAAGTTCGGGTTGCCCTGGTAGGAGTTGACCAGTTCGATGTCGGTGATGGTGCCGATGTCGACCTGCCCGGTCCGCACCGCGTTGTTCTGCGCGTTCGGGTCGGTGAGGTAGCGGAAGACCACCCGGGCGACGCCGGCCTTCGGCCCCCAGTACCGGTCGTTGCGCACGAGCGTGACGCTGTCGCCGTGCCGCCAGCTGTCGAACCGGAACGGGCCGGTGCCGACCGGCCTGCTCTCCAGATCGGTGGCGCCCTCCCGGACGATGACGCCGGCGGCGCCGGTGAGCCGGTAGGTCAGGTTGGTGTCGCGGTCCTTCAGGGTGAGCACGACGGTCTTCTCGTCGGGCGCGGTCACCGAGGCCACCGAGGCCAGGTCGGCGGCGTTGGGATTGACCGATCCCGGCGCGCTGGCCCGGCTCAGGGAGGCCACCGCGTCGGCGGCACGCAGCGGTGAGCCGTCATGGAAGGTCACGCCGTCCCGCAGCGTGAAGGTGTAGGTCTTCCCGTCTTCCGAGACCTTGTAGGACGTGGCCAGCGCCGGGGTGATGACGCCGGAGCCGTCCCGCTGGAGCAGCCCCTGGTAGACGTTGTTGAGCAGGATCTGGCCGATGGCGGCGCCGGAGGCCCTGGTGATGTCGAGGCTGCCCGGCTCGAGAACGAGCCCGACGGTCAGGGTGGCGTCCGGGCTGGGCCTGCCGGCCGTGGTGGCTGCCGGGTCCGCCGCGCCGCCGGAGGCGTCCGAGCCGCAGGCCGTGAGCACCGCCAGCGCCAGGGCTGCCGCGCCGGCGAACAATCTGGTCTTCATCAGCTGCCTTCTCCTGGAAAGCCGTCGGGCACGGTCACGGCCGCGACCAGCGACGCCGCCGAGACCGTCCGGGGCCGCCCGATGCTGGCCGGCGCTTCCTGGCGACAGGACGGGCGCGAGCGTCGATGGTTACATAAAGTGACCAAAATGGGTGTTGGTGCATGCGCTGCATGCGCTGCATGAGGTGCGGGCCGTCTGCCGGAGCCCTGCCACCCCGCCGTACACGACGCCGCGCACGACGCGCCGCCATGGGGCGGTGCGCGACCCGTCGCGAAGGCCGCGGCCCCGCGGGGAAGCCGCGGCGATAAAGCGCGGTACGGCAGGAGAAGCGGGGGAGAGCCGGGAGGAGCAGCACCGTGCTGGCCGGCTCCGGTTCCGCGCGCTGCCGCCGATGGACGGTCCGGGCCTGACAGCTGTCAGCGGGGAACCGGTCCGGTGGGCAGCTGCCGTTCCGCCGCCACGCTCACCGGGCTTTCGGGATCAGCAACAGATCTGGTCGAAATGGTGCGCGCGGCGCGAGATCCAGAACGGGTCGAGAATCATCGCTGGCAGCCGACGCCCTGTGCGCACCGCATGAATGTAACCTCACGCGGGGTCAGACTCAATCAGGACCTCGCGGACGAGACCAGGCGGAGCCGGGCATGGATCGGACGAGACCAGGCGGAGCCGGGCATGGATCTGGCGAGACCAGGCGGAGCCGGGCATGGATCTACGGCTGGACGGGCGGCGCGCGATCGTGACCGGTGGCAGCCGTGGCATCGGGCGGGCCATCGCCAGGTCGCTGGCCGCCGAAGGGGCCAAGGCCGTGATCGGGTCGTGATCGCCGCGCGGGACGCCGACGCCCTGGCGGTGGCCGCCAGGCAGCTTGCGGCGGCGACCGGCGGCGGCCGGCAGCACCGTGCTGCCGGCCGCCGCCGCAAGCTACGCCGGCGGCCCGGGCCGTGTGTGTGGACGGGGTGGCTATGCGGCGAGCGGGGTGTAGTGGGAGGCGTCGTCCCCCTCGACGGCGTAGCTGCGCCGGCCGTCCACCCCGACCGGTACGTCGCCGGCGACGGTGACCCGGTGCAGCAGCCGCGGCAGGTCGCCGTAGTCGTCCACGCCGTAGTGCTGGGTGCTGCGGTTGTCGAAGAAGACCAGGTCACCGGGGGCCCAGCGCCACCGGACGGTGTTCTCCGGCCGGGTGACGTAGGTCTGCAGCAGGCGGAGGATGTCACGTGACTCGGTCACGGACAGCCCGACGACGCGCTGCGCGAACCCGCCGATGAACAGGCCCCGCTCACCCGTCTCGGGATGGACGCGGACCACCGGGTGGGCGGTCCGGTACTTCCGGGAGACGAAGATCTCGCGGTACTCCTTCGTCCGCGCCGTCTCGGCCGGCGGGATCGCGTAGTCGTAGTCGTTGGTGTGCTCCGCCCAGATCCGGTCGGCCAGTTCGCGCAGGTCGCCCGGGAGGTCCTGGTAGGCGGTCACGGAGTTGGCGATGAGGGTGTCCCCGCCGGCCGGGGGGATCACGACGGCGCGCAGGGTGCTCGCGGCCGGCGGGGACACGACGAACGTGACGTCGGTGTGCCAGTTGTTGGCCCGCCCCTCGGCCGAGTCCACCCGCAGCACGTTCGGGCTGCCGGCCAGGGACGGGACGGTGGGGTGCGCCGTGGTGAGCGCGCCGAAACGGGCGGCGAAACGCTGCTGCCCGGCGTCGTCGATTTCCTGCCCGCGGAAGAACAGTGCCTTGTGCTCGACGAGCGCGGCCCGGACCGACGCGATGACGGTGTCGTCGCCGAGCGCGTCACGAAGGTCCACGCCGACGATTTCGGCGCCGATCCGTCCGGTTACCCTGCGGATGTCGAGATCCGTGCTGACGGCGGCCATGTCGCTCCTTGGCGGTCCGGGAACGTGAGTGTCCGACGGCGCGGAGGGAACCACGGGAGAGGCCGCGGAGGAAACATGGCCGCGCCGCCTTCGGTCCTTCAGTCCTTCGGTTTTCCTGCCGGTTCTCCTCCCGGCCGGCGGGGAGAAGCGTTCCGGCGGCCGGCCCCGACGGTTTCCTCGTCGGCCCGTGTCGCCATGCTCGTGTCCGCCGCGGAACGGGTCAATATTTAGCGGTCCGGTGAAAATAATTCGGCGGGGCCGTCCGCGCCGGTGGACGATGCGGACACGATGAGTGGATGCCGCTCCACCCAGGAAGGCGGCGGGGCCCGGGATCCGGAGCGATCATGATCGCTCCGCCTTCGCGCCGTGTCGGCCGCTCCCGTGGGTGGGTTGACAGCCGGCCATTCCTGCCGACATAGTCGCCAACATGTCGGGGAACAGGCTGTCGGTCCGGCGGGTGGTGGACCATGTCCGTGTCGTCAGTGGACCGTGTCAATTCTGGTCGAATTTAGGTTGATCAGAACTGGCATTTTCGTGGTATTTTCCGGAAGCATTCAACAGTCGTTCGGACGCGATTCCGTCTGTCACTGACAGTGGTGACGGAAATCATTTTTCGGGTCGTAAAACATATCGATGGTGATATCGGTCCGCGGATGGCTGGCGAAATCGCGGAAATTTTCGGCCCGGCTGGTGCCCGGAGACCCACCCGTCCCGATCATGATTCGGCCGGCTGCCGAGAACCGAGAACCGAGAACAGGGATCCTGATGAGTGACCAGCCCCGCCAGCCACACCGACACCGCGACGTGTCCTCGACATGTGCCGGCCAGGCCGGCGTCGGCGGCCCACGGTGAGCGCCGCGTCGAGACGCCGTCCGCGGCTGGTCGCGGCCCCCGCCGAGACCGACGTCCTCGTGCTCGGCGGAGGCCCGGCCGGGACGTGGGCGGCGCTGGCGGCGGCAGGCCGCGGCCAGCGGGTGACGCTCGCCGACAAGGGCTACTGCGGCACCAGCGGCTCGACGGCGGCCGCCGGTAACAACCTGTGGTACCTGCCGCCGGGTGGGAGCGCCCGGTCGGAGGCCATCGCCGCCCGGGAGACCGCCGGCGGCCATCTCACCGACCGACGCTGGATGGCACGCGTCCTCGACCGGACGTGGCGGGCGGTCGAGCAGCTGACGGACTGGGGCTATCCGTTCCCGGTGGCCGACGACGGCACCCCGCAACGCGGCAGCCTGCAGGGCCCGCAGTACATGCGGCTGATGCGCCGCCAGGTCCGGCGCGCCGGCGTCGTCATCCTCGACCAGTCACCCGCCCTTGAGCTGCTGGCCGACCCCGACGGTGTCGTCACCGGCGCCGCCGGCGTCCACCGCCAGCGGGGCGGCGAGCCCTGGCGGGTGCGGGCCGGCGCCGTGGTCCTGGCGACCGGGGGCTGCGCCTTCCGGTCCGGTGCGCTGGGGCTGAACGTGGACACCGGCGACGGCGCGCTGATGGCCGCGGAGCTCGGCGCCGAACTGTCCGGGATGGAGTTCTCCTGCCAGTACGGCACCGCGCCCGCCTTCGGCGCGCAGACCAAGGGCCTGATGTACCAGTTCGCCGTGTTCACCGACGCCGACGGCGCCGAGCTGGCCACCGCCGCGTTCCCCGGTGGGCTGCTCGACGTACAGCGGGCGGCGCTGCGCACCCAGGTGCACGCCCGGCTCGAGCGGGCGGCGCCGCACCTTCGGGAGGCGATGCGCTGGTCGCAGCCGAACTTCTTCCTGCCGTTCGACAAGCTGGGCATCGACCCGTTCACCCAGCGCTTCCCCGTCCGTTTCGTCATGGAGGGCACCGTGCGCGGGACGGGCGGGCTGCGCGTGGTCGACGACGGATGCGCGACCACCGTCCCCGGGCTGTTCGCGGCCGGCGACGCCGCGTCCCGCGAGCTCGTCACCGGCGCGATCAGCGGCGGCGGCAGCCACAACGGCTCCTGGGCGATCTCCTCCGGCGGCTGGGCCGGCGCGGCGGCGGCCCGGTTCGCCGCACGGCGCCCGGC
>NZ_CAKKTL010000208.1:4550-9524 GCF_920664355.1 Protofrankia sp. CiP1_Cm_nod2 | reverse complement strand
CGCCCGCCCGGCCGGCGGCCACCGCCGCGGGTGCAGCCCGAGCCGCCCAGGCGGGCCCGGGCGCGCCGGCGCAGCCCGTCGTCGTGGACGTCAGCGAGGCCACGTTCGCCACGGAGGTCCTGCAACGGTCCATGCAGGTCCCGGTGGTGGTCGACTTCTGGGCCGGCTGGTGCGGCCCGTGTAAGCAGCTCAGCCCCATCCTCGAGCGGCTGGCGGAAGCCGACGGCGGCCGCTGGGTCCTCGCCAAGATCGATGTGGACGCGAACCCGCAGCTCGCCCAGGCCGCGGCCGTCCAGGGCATTCCCGCGGTCAAGGCGATCGTCGGCGGGCGGATCATCGGTGAGTTCACCGGCGCCCTGCCCGAACGCGAGGTGCGGGCCTGGCTCGACCAGCTGCTCGCGCTCGTCGACGAGGCCACCGGCGGCCTGCCCGGCGGGCCGGACGAGGCCCCCGCCGACCCGCACCACGCCGCCGCGCAGGAGGCGCTCGCCCGCGGTGACCTCGAGGCCGCCGCGGCGGCCTACCGGGCCGGGCTCACCGAAGCCCCCGGTGACCAGGACGCGGCGCTGGGGCTCGCCCGTGTCGAGCTCTTCCAGCGGGTGGCCACGATCGACGCGGCCGCGTTGCGTGCCCGGTTGTCGGCCGACCCCGACGACGTCGAGGCGGCCATCATGCTGGCCGACGTCCTGGTCGCCCGGGGCGAGGTCGAGACGGGCCTGACCCGGCTGGTCGGCGTCGTCCGGCGGACCACCGGTGACGAGCGGGAGCGTGTCCGGGCCCACCTGGTCGGCCTGTTCCAGGCGTTGGGGGACGCCGAGCCGGCGGTCGCCCCGGCCCGCCGCGCCCTCGCCGCCGCCCTGTTCTGAAAACGTCCCGGCATGCCGGGCGTTTTCCCGGCCGGCCGGGCGCACCGTGCCGGCCCGACGAGCCCCGCCGGGCCGGCACGGGCCGGCCGGTTCCCGGCTGGTCAGTTCTGGACGGAGCCCTCGTAGCACAGCCACAGGGTGCTCAGGGCGGGCAGGGTGAGTGTCGCCGACGCCGGCTGGTTGTGGCGGGTGGTGTCCACGGCGAGCACGGAGCCCAGGTTCCCCAGCCCGCTGCCGGCGTACTCGGTGGCGTCGGTGTTGATGAGCTCACGCCAGCGGCCGGCGAACGGCAGCCCGAGCTGGTAGCCGGTGTGCGGGACGCCGGAGAAGTTGGTGACGCAGGCGAGCACCCGCCCGCCCGCCGGGCCGCCGGCCGGAGCGCCGCCGGCCCGGCCACCGCCGGCCGGAGCGCCGCCGGCCCAGCGCAGGAACGAGAACACGTTGTTCTCGGCGTCGTTCGCGTCGATCCAGGAGAACCCCTCCGGGGAGGTGTCCCGTTCCCACAGGGCGGGGGCGGCCCGGTAGGCCCCGTTGAGGTCCTTCAGCAGCGTGGCCACGCCCCGGTGGCCCGGGTCGTCCAGGTGCCACCAGTCCAGCGAGCGGGCCTCGGACCACTCGGCCTCCTGGGCGAACTCCCCGCCCATGAACAGCAGCTGCTTGCCCGGGTGCGCCCACATGTAGCCGTAGAGCGCGCGCAGGTTGGCCAGCTGCTGCCGGCGGTCACCGGGCATCTTGCGCAGCAGCGAGCCCTTCCCGTGCACCACCTCGTCGTGGCTGAGCGGGAGGACGAAGTTCTCCGAGTACGCGTACATCATGGAGAAGGTCATCTGGTGGTGGTGGTACACGCGGAACACCGGCGCCCGGGAGAGGTAGTCGAGCGTGTCGTGCATCCAGCCCATGTTCCACTTGAAGCCGAAGCCCAGGCCGCCCAGGTGCGTCGGGCGGGTCACCCCCGGCCAGGCCGTCGACTCCTCGGCGATCATCAGTACGCCCGGGACGCGCCGGTAGACCGTGGCGTTGGTCTCCTGCAGGAACGACACCGCGTCCAGGTTCTCCCGGCCGCCGTGGACGTTGGGGACCCACTCGCCCTCGGCCCTGGAGTAGTCCAGGTAGAGCATGGAGGCGACGGCGTCCACCCGCAGCCCGTCGACGTGGAACTCCTCGAACCAGTACACCGCGTTCGCGACCAGGAAGTTGCGCACCTCGGGACGCCCGAAGTCGAACACGTACGTCCCCCAGTCGGGCTGCTCGCCGCGGCGGGGGTCGGGGTGCTCGTAGAGCGGGGTGCCGTCGAAGCGGCCCAGCGCCCAGACGTCCCGGGGGAAGTGCGCCGGCACCCAGTCGACGATCACACCGATGCCGGCCTGGTGGAGCTGGTCGACGAGGTAGCGGAAGCCGTCGGGGTCGCCGAAGCGTGACGTCGGCGCGTAGTAGGCCGACACCTGGTAGCCCCAGGAGCCACCGAAGGGATGCTCGGCCACGGGCAGCAGCTCGACGTGGGTGAAGCCCATCTCCCGCACGTGGGCGACGAGCTCGGTGGCGAGCTGCCGGTACGACAGCCCGCGGCGCCAGGAGCCCAGGTGCACCTCGTAGACCGAGACCGGCCTGGTGTGCCACGCGGTGCGCCTGCGCCGCGCCAGCCATGCCTCGTCGTTCCAGGTGTAGCCGGACTCGAAGACGACGCTCGCCGTGGCCGGCGGGTTCTCGGTGTGCAGCGCGAGCGGGTCGGCCTTCTGCCGCCAGACGCCGTCGAAGCCGAGGATCTCGTACTTGTACCGGCAGCCGGCGCCGATGCCGGGCACGAACAGCTCCCAGACGCCGGTCGAGCCCAGGGAGCGCATCGGGTAGGCCCGGCCGTCCCAGAAGTCGAAGTCGCCGACCACCCGCACACCGCGGGCGTTCGGCGCCCACACGGCGAAACCGACCCCGCTGACCTCGGTTGTGCCGGTGCTGTCCGGGTAGCGGCGCACCCGCGCGCCGAGCGCCTTCCACAGCTGTTCGTGGCGGCCCTCGCCGATGAGGTGCAGATCCATCTCCCCGAGGGTGGGCAGGTGGCGGTAGGGGTCGTCGACGACGTGCGTGGCGTCGCAGTACCGGACCTCCAGCCGGTAGCCGGAGACGGCGCTGGTCGGCAGCGCCACGGCGAACACCCCGGCCGTGTGCAGCCGGGTGCATGCGAACCGCTCCTCTTCGGTGATGACGACCACGCTCACCGCGTCCGGCCGCAGGGCCCGCACGATCGTCCACTCCCCGTGGGGATGGGCACCGAGGATGTGGTGCGGGTCGTGGTGCGAGCCGTTCACCAGCCGTTCGAGCTCGGCGGCGGCGACGAGCAGGGGCGGGGGAGGCGACGTCGGGGTGTCCTGGCCGCCGGCGCCCCGCTTCGTCCCGCTCCGCTGCGCCGTGTCCCCCTCCGCTGCGCCGTGCTCCGCTCCGCTGTGCTCCGCGCTGCCGTGCTGGACCGCGGTGTGCTCGCCGCGGCCGGGCCCGCCGTCCCGGTACGCCGCTTCGGGATAGCCGCCGTCTTCGGGATACCCGGTGCCGTAGCCGGTGTCGCCGTGGCCGCTGCCCCGGCGGCCGGTGCCGCCGTGCCCGGCCATGGCCATGGCCGGCAGCGGGGAACGGGCGAGCCCGGAGCTGACGTCGCTCGGAAGACCGCTGGCGTCGCGGCGGCAACCGCCCGGGTGCCCCTCGTCGGCTCCACCTGCCGCGCTGTCAGGACCGATCATGGACAACACGCCATCCTTAGAACGTAGTCATCCGTCCGTGGAGGTCAGCCGTTCGACCGAACCGAGCGGGATCGGCAGCCACGATGGGCGGTGACGGGCCTCGTAGACGACTTCGTACACAGCCTTGTCGAGCTCGAACGCTCGCAACAGGGCAGCTTCCTCGCGTGGGTCGTGCCCGCGGACGCCGGCGTACCCGGTGCAGAAGGCGTCACGGTTGCGAGCCGCCCATTCCTGCGCGCGATATCTGAGTCCGGACTCGTCCTCCCGTTCCACCAACAGCGACCGTTCCAACAACAACGACTGGGCCGCGTAGTCGAATGATCGGAGCATGCCGGCGACATCACGATGGACGGACTGCAGCGCTGTGCGTTCTGCCAGCGGACGTGCCGGTTCACCCTCGAAGTCGAAGAGTACCCACCCCGAGTCCACCCGTAGCACCTGCCCCAGATGGTAGTCGCCGTGTACCCGCTGCAGGGCGACCGGTGACGTCTGGCGGGCGAGTGCGTCGTAGGCGGCGCGCAGCCCCGGCTCGAAGGCCCGCAGCCGCTCGACGGCCCTGATCGCGGCGTCCAGCCGCCCGTGCATCCCGGTGGCCTGCGCCTGCAGGGTCCCGGCGTCGCCGACAGCCGTGGGGAGCGTCTCGGCGATGATGCGGTGCACGTCCGCGGTGGCCGCGCCCAGCCGCTCGGACTCGGCCGCGAAGTCGCCGCCGACCTCGTCGGCGTGCAGGTCCGCCTCCGCGTAGAGGTCCCGGACGCTGGCGAGGGCGAGCCGCCAGCCCTCGGTGCCGCTGCGGAGGAACTCCTGCATGAACGCGAACGTGGCGCGCTGGCCGTCGAGAACACCGTCCAGCCAGGCCAGCGGCCGGGCCACGCTGGGGCTGCCCGCGTCGGCGAGCGCGCGGGTCATCTCCAGGTCCGGGTTCGTCCCTGGCCACAGCCGCCGGAAGACCTTCAGGATGTAGGCGTCGCCGTACACGACCGAGGTGTTGGACTGCTCCGCGCCGATCACGTGGGCGGGGAAGAGCTCGAGCTCCTCCAGCGTGTGCGGCACGAGCCCGTCGCGGGCCGTCCGGTCGCGGACGAACGCCAGCAGGGCGGCGCTGCCCTCCGGATCGTGCAGCCCGTCGTAGACCAGCCCGTCGGCGCACTTGCCGACGAAGAAGCCCTCGTGCCCGTAGGGCGCGTCCGGCCGCACCACCAGCGGTACCTGGTAGTGGTCGGCCGGACCACCATCGGTATAGCGGACCTCGACGACGAAGTGGCGCAGCAGGTCGGACAGGCGCACGTCGCGGACGACACGCAGGCCGGCCCAGGGCCGGCCCTTGCCGGCGAACCAGCGCTGCCGCGGCAGCCAGGGGGGCAGGAGGGCGACCAGAT
>NZ_CAKKTL010000208.1:0-4201 GCF_920664355.1 Protofrankia sp. CiP1_Cm_nod2 | reverse complement strand
CAGAGTTGCCGCCCACCATCGTCGACCTCCTCGCGCCGTCACCACCTGGCGACCATCCTCGTGACGTGTACGCCCATCGTGACGTGTACGCCCTACCCTGCCGTATGTCTGGCCGGCCGGTACGTCCCGGCCCGTCAGGAGCCCAGTTCCCCCGCCCGGGTGAGCGCGAACCAGTAGTGCCCGTGCCCGGCCAGGGTCAACAGGTACGGCAGTTCCCCGATCGGCGGGAAGCGCACCCCGCCGAGCAGTTCGACCGGCACCATTCCGGTGAACCTGCGGAGATCGAGCTCCACCGGCTGGGCGAAACGTGACAGGTTGGCCACGCAGAGCACTCGGTCGTCGCCGAACTCCCGGACAAAGGCGAAAACAGACGGATTGGACGCCGGGAACTCCTCGAAACTGCCGAGGCCGAAGACCGGGTGCCGCTTGCGCACCTCGATCATCCGCCGGGTCCAGGACAGGAAGGACGTCGGCATCCGCTGCTCGGCCTCGACGTTGAGCGCCTGGTATCCGTACACCGGATCCATGATGGGCGGCAGGTAGAGCCGGGCCGGGTCGCTGGTGGAGAAACCGGCGTTGCGGTCCGGGGACCACTGCATCGGCGTCCGCACACCGTCCCGGTCGCCCAGGTAGATGTTGTCACCCATGCCGATCTCGTCGCCGTAGTAGATCACCGGTGAACCGGGCAGCGAGAGCAGCAGCGCGGTGAAGAGCTCCATCTGGTCGCGGCTGTTCTCCAGCAGCGGGGCGAGCCGGCGGCGTATCCCGATGTTCGCCTTCATACGCGGGTCCTTCGCGTACTCGGCGTACATGTAGTCGCGTTCCTCGTCGGTGACCATTTCCAGGGTCAGCTCGTCGTGGTTGCGCAGGAAGATGCCCCACTGGCAGTTCGGCGGGATCGCCGGTGTCTGCGCCAGGATCTCCGAGATGGGGTAGCGGGACTCCCGGCGGACCGCCATGAAGATCCGCGGCATCAGCGGGAAATGGAACGCCATGTGGCACTCGTCGTCGTCGCCGAAATACTGGACGACGTCGGACGGCCACTGGTTCGCCTCGGCCAGCAGCACCCGGTCGGCGTATTTGGCGTCGATCTCCTTGCGGAGCCGCCGCATGTACTCGTGGGTCTCCGGCAGGTTCTCGCCGTTGGTTTCCTCCCGTACGTAGAGGTACGGGACGGCGTCCAGCCGGAATCCGTCGATGCCGAGGTCCAGCCAGAAGCGCAGCACCTCGAGCATGGCCTCCTGGACGTCCGGGTTGTCATAGTTGAGGTCGGGCTGGTGGGAGAAGAAACGGTGCCAGTAGTACTGGCCGCGCACCGGGTCCCAGGTCCAGTTCGACTTCTCCGTGTCGACGAAGATGATCCGGGCGTCGAGGAACTTCTGGTCCGTGTCCGACCACACGTAGAAGTCGCCGTACGGGCCGTCCGGGTCGCTGCGGGAGGCCAGGAACCACGGGTGCTGGTCGGAGGTGTGGTTCATGACCAGGTCCGCGATGATCCGGATGCCCCGGCGGTGGGCCTCGTCCACCAGGTTGACGAAGTCCCCGAGGTCGCCGAACTCGGGCAGGATCCGGAAGTAGTCGGAGATGTCGTAGCCACCGTCCCGCAGCGGTGACTCGTAGATCGGCAGCAGCCACAGGCAGTCGACCCCGAGCCAGCTCAGGTAGTCGAGCTTGCTGGTGACCCCGCGCAGGTCGCCCGTGCCGTCACCGTTGGAGTCGGCGAAGCCCCGGATGAGGACCTCGTAGAAGACCGCCCGCTTGAACCACAGCGGGTCGCGGGATGGTTCGTCGGCCGGGGGCGGGACGGCACCCCCGGCCGACGTCCCGCCCCCGGCCTCTCCGGTGCCCTCGGTGCCCTCGGTGCCCTCGGTGTCCTCGGTGCTCCTGGCGCTCATGCCCGGCGCCGGACGTCGAGGATGTGGGCTGGTTCCGTCGCCGGGTCCAGCCGGACGTAATTCTCTTGCCCCCACGTGTAGTCAGCCCCGCTGATCTCGTCGTGAACATGGAAGGTCTCCCGCCACTCGAGGCCGAGGGCGGGCATGTCGAGACGGACGGTCGTCTCCCGGGCGTTGCGCGGATCCAGGTTGACGACGACCAGGACGCAGTCGTCGCCCGCCGCCCCCCCGGAGCGCTTGGAGAAGACGAGGAAATCGTCGCCATCGGCATGGTGGAAACGAAGGTTACGCAGCCAGTGCAGCGCCGGATGCTCCCTGCGTATCCGGTTCAGCCTGGCAAGATATGGTGCGAGTGAGCGTCCGTCCTGTTCGGCACCGGCCCAGTCCCGCGGCCGGTACTGGTATTTCTCGGAGTCCAGGTACTCCTCGCCGCCGGCCCGTACGGGAGCGTTCTCGAACAGCTCGTAGCCCGCGTAGACCCCCCACGACGGCGACATCATCGACGCCAGTACCGCGCGGATCCTGAATGCCGCCTCACCGCCCTCCTGCAGGTAGCCGGGCAGAATGTCGGGAGTGTTGACGAAGAAGTTCGGACGCATGTAGTGCGCGGTCTCCAGCAGCTCCCGGCCGTATGTCTCCAGCTCCGACCTCGTGTTGCGCCAGGTGAAGTAGGTGTACGACTGGGTGAAACCGACCCGCGCCAGCGCCCGCATCATGGACGGCCGGGTGAACGCCTCGGAGAGGAAGAGCACGTCCGGCTCGACCGACTTCACCTCGGCGATGAGCCACTCCCAGAACTGGACCGGCTTGGTGTGCGGATTGTCGACCCGGAATATCCGCACCCCGTGCGAGGTCCAGTACCGGACCACCCGCAGCACCTCGTGGTAGAGCCCGACCGGGTCGTTGTCGAAGTTGAGCGGGTAGATGTCCTGGTACTTCTTCGGCGGGTTCTCCGCGTACGCGATGGAGCCGTCGCTGCGCACGGTGAACCACTCCGGGTGCACCTTGGCCCACGGGTGGTCGGGCGCGCACTGCAGGGCCAGGTCGAGGGCGATCTCCATGCCCAGGGCGCGGGCCCTGGCGACGAAGTCGTCGAAGTCGTCGATCGTCCCCAGGCCCGGGTGGACGGCGTCGTGGCCACCGGCGTCACTGCCGATCGCCCACGGCGAGCCCGGGTCGTCAGGGCCCACGACCAGGGTGTTGTTCGGGCCCTTGCGGTTGACCTCGCCGATGGGGTGGATCGGCGGCAGGTAGACCACGTCGAAACCCATCGCGGCGACGGCGGGCAGCCGCTCGGCGGCCGTCGCGAACGTTCCGGAACGCGGCGGGTCCAGGCTCGCACCCTCGGAACGGGGAAAGAACTCGTACCAGCTGCCGAACAGGGCCCGGGGCCGGTCCACCCAGATCCGGTACAGGGGCGAGCGGGTGATGAGCTCCCGCAGCGGGCACCGGGTGAGCAGGTCGACCAGCGCCGGGTCGCACGCCGGCGCGATCCGCCCGTGCGGATCCGTCAGCGTGTCGTCGCGCAGGACGTCGACGGCGTGCCGGACCGCCGCCCGCCGGCTTTCGGGAATCCCGGGCAGGGCGCGCAGCAGGAGCCGGGCGCCGTCCTCGAAGTCCACCGACAGCTCGTCCGTGCTCTGGCCGGCGGCTGTCTTGACCTCGACAGCGTGCCGCCAGGTGGCCACCGGATCGGCCCAGGCCTCGATGCGGAAGCCCCACAGGCCCTCCGAGTCGACCCGGACCTCGGCTTCGTAACGATCAGTGCCCGCTGTGGCCTGCCGCATCCGGGTGAACGGGTTCCCGCGGCCGTCCGGGCCTGACAGCGCCACGTTGGCGCCGATCAGGTCGTGTCCGTCGCGGAACATCGTCGCGGCGACGGTGAGGGTCTCACCCTCGACGGCCCGCGACGGCCACTGCCCACAGGAGACGGCGGGGCTGACGTCAGAGATGACAACCCGGCCTATGGAACGTCCGATCATCGCCGCGACCTTATCCAGGTGGACCACCCCTTGATAGTCGGCCTCTCCTGTACCAGTTGGTGGCACCCCAACGTGAACAGCGTGGGGCCACCAGATGGGGGGGTGTTGGGGGTGCGGAGGTGCTCCGCCGGGGGAGGAGGATGTCGGCATCGGATCGAAGTCTCCACGTTGATACGCGTTCGCGGCCGGGACCGGTGCCGGGCGCGTACCGGTCCGCCGCCATCGGTCCCGCTCCGGGATACCCGGGCCCGCCGGGTCCACGCGGGTGGGGCACCACCTGCCCGGCGCGCCTGCCACGCCGGCGGCCGCCCGCCCGCGCCGCGC
>NZ_CAKKTL010000207.1:6139-9416 GCF_920664355.1 Protofrankia sp. CiP1_Cm_nod2 | reverse complement strand
GCCGTGGATGCCGGTACCGGTGTGGCCGGTCCCGCGGATGCCCGCGTCGGCGCCGTGGGGGCTTCGGCGGGAACCGGCGTCCTGGATGTCTCCGGTGCCGAGAAGGTCATGACGCGGACCTGCCACTCAGGTACCGGCCGAGCGCGGTCAGTGGGAAGACCAGCCGATACAGATGGTAGTTGATCGAAAAGTCACCGGGGAAGCCGGTGCCGGTGTAGTACGGCTCGTCCCAGGTCCCGTCCGGACGCTGCGTGTCGACCAGCCAGCGCACCCCGCGCTCGACGGCCGGGGACGCCGGGTCGGCGGCGAGCAGCGCCAGCAGCGCCCACGCCGTCTGCGACGCGGTCGCCTCGCCCTGGCCGATCCACGCGTCGTCGGTGTAGGAGCGCAGGTCCTCGCCCCACGCGCCGTCGGGTCTCTGGTGCTCGACCAGCCAGCGGACCGCCCGGACGACCGACGGATGGTCGGCCGGGACGCCGGCGACGATCAGGGCCGGGACGACCGCGCCGGTGCCGTAGATGTGGTTGACCCCCCAACGGCCGAACCACGACCCGCCCGGCTCCTGGTTGTCCAGCAGCCACTGGACCGCACGTTCGGTGACCGGGCTGTCGGCCTGGCCGACCTCGGCGAGCATCTCCACGATATGCGCGGTGACGTCGGCGGACGGCGGGTCGATCACCTCACCGAAGTCGCAGAAGGGCAGCTTCGTGGGGAGCGTCCGGGTGTTGTCCGCGTCGAAGGCCCCCCACGCCCCGCCCGCGGAGCGCATCCCGATGGTCCAGTCGACCCCGCGGCGCCCCGCGGCCCGCAGCCGGTCCGCGAGCTCGGGCTCGGCCGCCTCGAACCCGCTCGGAGCGTGCGGCGGGCCGGCCGCGTCCCGCCCATGCCCCGGGTCGAGGATGCGCTGGATGGCGAGCACCACCTCGGCGGTGTCGTCGACGTCCGGGTACAGGTCGTTGTCGAACTCGAAGGCCCACCCGCCGGGCGCCAGCGCCGGGCGTTTCACCGCCCAGTCACCGGCCACGGTGACCTCCTCGTCCGCGAGCCACCGGGCGGCGCGCACCATGGCCGGGTGGTCGGCGGCCAGACCGGCGTCACGCAGGGCGACGACGGCGAGCGCGGTGTCCCACACCGGGGACTGGCAGGCCTCCAGCCGGCGGACCATCCCGGCAGGCGTCCGCTCGCGGATGGTGAAGCGCTCCAGCCCCCGCAGGCCGGCCACGATCACCGGATGATTCATGGGGTAGCCCAGCAGGGTCAACGCCATGATCGAATACACCCAGGGCGGCTGGATACCGCCCCAGCAGCCGTCGGCCTCCTGGCGGGCGACTATCCATTCGGCGGCCCGGCGCATCGCATGCCGGCGGATCAGCTTCAGCGGGCGGCGCTCGTAGCGGTGCAGCAGCCGGTCCAGGCGCTCGAACGCACCCGGCCAGGACCGCAGCGGCGCCAGCGGCTTCGGGGGAAGGCCGACCCTGAGCTCGTCGATCCTGAAGCCGAGGGAGCGTTTCGGCCGCAACGTCCCGACGATCGTCAGCGGCACGACCGACTGCCGGGCCCAGCAGGCGAAGTCGTACGGGTTGAGCGGGAACCACGACGGCAGCAGCACCAGCTCGGGCGGCATCACCGGCAGGTCGTCCCAGGACCATTCGCCGAACAGCGCCATCCAGATCCGGGTGAAGACCCGGGTGCGGGCGATGCCGCCGTTCGCCCGGACGAACTCGGCCGCGGCCTGCATGTGCGGCGCGTCCGGGCTGTCGCCGGCCAGGCGCAGCGCCACGTACGCCTCGAAGGTGGTGTTCAGGTCGGGCGGGCCACCGTAGAAGGTCGCCCAGGTGCCGCTCGCGCTCTGCTGCGAGCGGATCCAGCGGGCGGTCTCCTCGGCCTCCTGCGGGGTGAGGATGCCGAGGAACCGCCGGAGCATGAGGTCCTCGGCGTCCATGGTGACGTTGGTCTCAAGCTCGCCCTTCCACCAGCCCTGGTCGGACTGCAGCCCCAGCAGGTGGTCACGGGCCCGGACGGCGGCTGCCGCCACCGTGTCGGAAAAGGTTTCGCGGGAGACTTCGTAGTCGGTGGTCGAACTCATCGGCAGCTCCCGTCCACATGTGGATCCAGGTGCGGTACGAACAGCGGTGTCACGGCTTCGTCACCGGTCCCGCTCGGTGACGAAGCGGGCCAGGGCAAACAGTTCCGTCTCCACCAGCGGCGGCAGGGACAGCGACGCGAGCAGTTTGGCGCACGCGTCGAGCTGGCGGTCGGCCTCGGCCGTGGTCCACTCCCGCCCGCCGGCGCGTTCCACCAGCCCCGCGATGTGGTGCAGCTCGCTTTCGGACGCCTCCCCCGAGGACTCCAGGAAGGCACGCAGCTCGTCGGCGTCGGTGCCACCGGCCTCCAGCGCCACCACGACCGGGACGGACTTCTTGCGCGAGCGCAGGTCCGACAGCACGGGCTTGCCGGTCACCGCCGGGTCGCCCCAGATGCCGAGCAGGTCGTCCACGAGCTGGAAGGCCGTCCCCAGCCGGGAGCCGAACTCGGCGAGGCCGTCGACGAGCTCCGCCCGCCCGCCCGCGAGCACCGCGCCGATCGCGGCCGAGCAGGACAGCAGCGCGCCGGTCTTGCCGTCCTCCATCGTCAGGGTGTCGGCGACGGTGACGTCGTTGCGGGTCTCGAAGTACAGGTCCTCGGCCTGGCCGCGGACAAGGTCCTGGACACCCGCGCCGAGCATGATCGCAGCGCGGCGGCCCGGCTCCCCCTCGACCTCCAGCAGTACCTGGGTCGCCAGCCCCAGCAGGGCGTCACCGGCGAGGATCGCGCCGTCCGCGCCGAAGACGGTCCAGGCGGTGGGCCGGTGGCGGCGCTCGGTGTCGCCGTCCATGAGGTCGTCGTGCAGCAGGGAGAAGTCGTGGACGAGTTCGACCGCGACCGCGCCGGGCAGCCCGGTCTCGGCCGCGGCGCCGGCCGCCTCCGCGGACAGCAGTGCCAGTGCCGGGCGTACCAGCTTTCCGCCGCCGCCCGGCAGCGGCGTGCCCTCCGCGTCGGTCCAGCCGCGGTGGTAGGCGACCACCCGGCGCAGCCGGGGATGGAGCCGGTCGACAGCGGCGCGTAGCGCCGGCACTGCCAGAGTCCGGCCCCGCTCGATCGCTTCGGGAACCAACGTGGTCATGCCGGGAATCCCCCTGTCGGTGACGCTGTCGATATCGATGTCGCGTTCGGAGTCGCGCCTGGAGCCGCGGTCGAGGCCGCCGCGGATGTCGGCGCCGACGTCGGCGTGGGTAGC
>NZ_CAKKTL010000207.1:0-5961 GCF_920664355.1 Protofrankia sp. CiP1_Cm_nod2 | reverse complement strand
GGGCCGCCGGTGCCGACGAGCTGGGCGGCACCGGCGAGGCGGGCGGAGCCGGCGAAGCGGGCGAACTGGGCGGAGTCGGTGGGGTCGACGGTGGACTCGGCTGTGGGGATGCCGCCGGCAGCGGCGGGGCGCTCGGTGCGCCCGTCGGCCTGGGAGCCGATGATCCCGGTGGGCTAGAAGACGACGGTCTCTCGCCAGGGACCTTGGTCTCCGGCGTCCGGGACGATTGTGATGTTTTACACGGGCTGACCGGCGACGACCCGCATCCTCCCAGCTGCGCAGGAGCACCACCGGATGTCACGACCACGGGCAGCAACCGGCGGGCCGGGCCGGGTGACGGTGGCCTGGGGCGCCAGCCGCCGAGCGCCACCTTCGCCGCGGCCAGCCCGCTGCGCACCGCGCCCTCCATGGTCGCGGGCCAGTCCGTATCGGTCCACGCGCCGGCCAGCGCGAGGCCGGGCAGTCCGGTGGCCGGGCCGGGGCGCAGCGCCCGGGTACCGGGGGCCTGCCGGAACGTCGCGGTGCGTTCCCGGGTGACGAACACCTCGACCGCCTCGGCGTCCCGCGCGGCGGGCAGCAGCCGACGCATCTCCTCGACGAAGATGTCACGGATCTCACCGGCGGGCCGGTCGATCCAGTCGTCCGCGGCCGACAGGGAGATCGCCAGGTACTGCGCGCCCGCGCGCTCGGGATGATCGGCCACCGACTCGGCGATCCCGCTGGAGGCCGTCCGGTCGAAGACCCACTGGACGGGGGAGCCCACCACGGCCAGGAAGGGCCCCGCCAGCACCGGCCGGTCGTAGATCATATGGACGTTGACGATCGGTGACGAGCCGAGGTCGACGAACCGTTCCGGATCCGCCACCGCGCCCTCGGGCAGCAGGGCGACCGCCGCCGGCGGTGGCACGGCGAGCACCACCGAGTCGGCGTCGAGCGTGCCGCTGTCGGTGACCACCCGCCACCCGGTGGCTGTCCGGTCGATCGTACGGACCTTCACGCCGGTCCGCACGTCCGCGCCGACGTCGGCGAGCTCCGAGGCCGCCGCCTCCCCGTGCAGCCGCTGGAGGGGCACCTCCGCCCAGCCGATGTCCCCGGCGTCGGCCCGCTCCAGCAGGCCGGTGCGCACGACCTTGGCGGCGAGCCCGAGGGAGGCCGCGTCCGCGGGGGCGTTGAGGGTGGCGACGGTCAGCAGCTCCCACAGCGCCTCGATCGTGGCCGGTGACTGGCCCCGGCGGGCCAGCCAGCTGCCGAACGAGACACCGTCCACCTCGGGCCGGCTCGGGTCGAGCCGGCCCAGCCGGTAGGCGGCGAGCGCGGCCCGCAGCCGCTGGCCGAGCGGGAACGCGCGGTATCCCAGCAGCGCCGGGGTCAGGTGCAGCGGCGCCGGCCAGGGGATGCGGGTACGCCGCAGCCGGGCGTTCGTACCGGAGCCGGCGAGCAGCACCGGGACGTCCAGCCGCGGCTGGAGGGTGGTCAGGTGCTCGACGCCGAGCCGGCGGAGGAACCCACGGTAGGCGGTGCAGCAGCGCATGAAGACGTGCTGGCCGGTGTCGACCCACAGCCCGTCCCTGGCGAACGAGGCGGTGGCGCCGCCCAGCCGCGGCCGCGCCTCCAGCACGGTCACGTCCGCGCCGATGTCCGCGGCGGTCAGCGCGGCCGACAGGCCGGCGAGCCCGCCACCGACGACGACCATCCGGTGGCCGCCCGGCGCCGGCGGCGGCCCGACGGCAAGCGTCACGGCAGGCTGTGCCGCGGCGGGTGATGCCGTGACAGCCCGCGTCCGCTGTGACGGTGCCGCGTCCGACGGCGTCCCGGTGCCCACGCTCATGCGGCCGACACCTCCGGGCGCCCGGCCAGGCTGCGCGCGGCCACCACCGCCTTCTCCCAGCCCGGCAGCGACAGCCGTTGCTGCAGGACGGGGGTGGGGTCGGTCCTGATCCGGCGGTTGAGCCGCAGGTAGATCCCGGCCATCGCCCCGCAGCAGGCGGCGCTGCGCCGGTCGAGCATGGTCAGCAGTTTCAGACCGCGCCCGTACCATTCGTCGGCCCGCTGCGCGCACTCCCGGAGGTAATCGACGAGTGCGTCCTCGGGACCGCCGAGCCGGCCGTCCGGGCCGAGGGCAAGGGTGATCCCGGCCTTTTCCAGTTCGGCCCGGGGCAGATAGATCCGGCCGGTAATCAGGTCCTCCCGGACGTCTCGGAGAATGTTGGTCTGTTGCAGGGCGATCCCGAGCTCGTCGGCGACCGTGGCGGCTCCCGCGTCCGCGCGCGCCGCCTGCGTGCCGAAGATCCCCAGTGACAGGCGCCCGATCGTGCCGGCCACCCGTCGGCAGTACTCGACAAGGTCGTCGAAGGACTCGTAGGTGACCCCACGCAGATCCATCTCGACACCGTCGATCAGTTCGCAGAAGGCGTCCAGCGGGATGGGGAACCGCCGGCAGGCGTCATCCAGAGCTATCAGAACCGGGTCGGAGCCGGCCGCGCCGAGCCCTGTGATGTCCGCCCGGGCCACGGCCAGGCGGGTGGCCTTCTCCTCGAGGGGCAGGTCGCCATCGCCGATGTCGTCGAGCCGGCGGGCGAAGGCGTACACCGCGGACAGCGCCGCCCGTTTGTCGACCGGCAGCAGCCGGATGCCGTAGGCGAAGTTGCGCGCGGCCTCGCGGGTCAACGCCTCACAGGACGCGTACGCTTCCTCTACCGTCGGCGACCGGAAACGACCGTCGTAGATCATTCGCCACCTCCACCCGCGGCGGGCCTGTTGATGATCCCGCCGCCGGTGACCAGCGGCGGCAGCGCGACACGCGCCGAGCGGGCCGCCCGCCTGGCGGACGGGGTGAGCGAGGCCAGCGCCACCGTCAGGGCGTAGCGGGCGATCCGCGGCTTCGGCGCGGTCGGGGCGCCGCCGAGGACGTCGCACCCGGCCCGCTCGACCGCGTCCAGCGCCGCGCGGCCACCGCCGACGAACCCGGCCAGGACCAGCCGCAGCCGGCCCTCGACGAGGCCCACCAGCGGTGTGCCCTCGTCGAGGATCCGGCGGGCGCGCAGCACCTGGAAGGCGATCAGCTCCCGTACCGCCGGGCCGGCGCTGGGGTGCGCGAGGTCCCGCTCACGTACCCCGAAGCTGTCGAGGTCCTCCCGGGGCAGGTAGATCCGGCCGGCGGCATAGTCCTCGGCCACGTCCTGTACATGCTCGACGATCTGCAGCGCCGTGCAGACCCGGTTCGACAGCTCGACCCGGTCAGGGGTGCTGACGCCGAAGACACCGAGCACCATGTGCCCCACCGGGTCGGCGGACAGGGTGCAGTAACGCAGCAGGTCGTCGAAGGTGTCGTAGCGGGTGACCAGCTGGTCCTGCCGGTTGGCCGCGACGAGCCGGCGGAACGGCTCCGGCGCCAGGCCGCATTCCCGGACGGTCGGCGCCAGCGCCTGGATGACCGGGAGTGTCGGCGTCCCGCCCCAGATCTTCTCAAGATCGTCTTCCAGCGCGTCGAGCAGCGCGAGCCGGTCGCCGGCCGCCTCGTCACCGATGTCGTCGACGAGACGGGCGAATCCGTAGATCGCGAACAGGTGCTGCCGCTGCCGGGCCGGCAGGATCAGCGGAGACACCGGGAAGTTCTCGGCGGAAGCCGCCCGCAGCACATCCTGGGGTGAGGACGTGAGGGCGTTCCCGGGCAGCGGCGCAGCAGGAGCTCCCACCCGCCCGGTTCCCGCCCGCCCGCCCGTCGGCCCGCCTGGCGGCGAGCCGACCTTTGCGTCACTTGTGGTCATGCGCCTCCCCCTCGTCAGCGGTTGGGCCTGACACGCGCCGCGGGAACGGTCCGGCGGCGCGCCTGAGCAGGTCTGCTCTGCAAATTCCTGAGCCTCCGGCCGCACGGAGCAGTAATGATCATGCAGCCTTCACCCTCACGGTTCCCCCTGGTGCCCCGGAGGCTGTGCGGGCCTCCGGCGACGCGCGACAGGCACGGCGCCGCCTTCGGCCCTCCGGCGGCCCGGGGGCCCGGGGGCCTTCCGGGCCGGCTCCCGGGACCCCGGGCTCGAAAAACCATGGCCGCACCGCATCCGGCCGGCCATCCGATATGCGGCACGCCCTTTTTCGGCGTGTGCCCCACATGATTCCCCGATCCAACCGATATGACCCCGTTACCGCCTGTCCGGGTACTGTGCGGACCCTCACATCCATGAGGGACACCGCCATGCCGCGGGACGTGCCATGGGAGTCCTCCCCTACCGCCGGCCACGCCGCGGCCGGGCACGGCGTCCGTCTCCTCCGTCGCGCGATGCATCACCCGCGGTCCGGGCCGGCCTCCCCGTCGTCCCGAGCGCTTCTAGCCGAAGACTCCCGCCAGCCGCCGGTAGAGCGCTGGCGCCGTCCCGTGGACACGGGCGGCAAGCGACAACCAGCGCGGCACCCAGATCTCGGCCTGGCCCCGCCCGGTCGCGAGCAGCATGCGCTCGGCGACAAGGCGAGCCGGTTGCAGGCGTGGCCACCTGCGTACGTAGGGCGCTCCACGACGACGGAAGAAGGCCGTGTCGACGACCCCCGGGAAACACAGGGTGACCGTTACGCCACGGCCGGAGACCTCAGAGCGCAGCGCATTGGCGAACCCGACCAGCGCGGCCTTGGTTGCCGAATAGGCGACCTCACCACGCACCCCCAACGCTCCGGCGACGCTGCCGACCAGCAGGATGCGCCCGTGCCCACGGTCGAGCATGGCCGGGAGCACCGCGCGGACGAGCGCCATCGGCGAGAGCACATTGACCGCCACAAGCTCGGCAAGGGCCTCATGGGAAAGCTGGTCGAACGGGCCGGCCGAGCCGAGGCCGGCCGCGCACACCAGCAGATCGAGATCACCGAGGAGGTCCTCGCTGCGGGAGGCCACGGTGGCCTCGGCACCCGGGACCGACAGGTCCACCGCGATCCGGTGACCGGAGGTGGACGCGGCGACCTCGTCGAGCGCGACACCGTTGCGGCCGACCAACAGGACCTTGCAGTTCATCTCGCCGAGCAGCAGCGCCGCCTCCCTGCCGATTCCGCTGCTCGCGCCGGTGACAAGCGCTGTCCTGGGCGGCCATCCCCGGCTGCCCGCGAAGCGGGACTGCTCGGCGACGACGTGCAGGCGGCTGTCCGGAACCGTGGGACGGGCCGGTGTATACACAACAAAACCCTCCGGTCGCGCGGTGGTCGCCTCCTCCCGGGTGGGAGACGGTCGCGGTCAGGCCCTCGGAACCTGGGTGTCGCCAGCGCTGACGACAAACGGTCGGCCCCACGTACGGCCCAGCCCTATTTCATCGCCCCACGGCCGGAACGTCCATCGTCAGGTGGACGACACGGCCCCGAAAGCCTTGTCGGACCCGTCACGGCAACGACGGATCCACACTGCAGGCACTACATGACATCCGGTCGACATTCATCCAGAATTCGATTGTCGACCGGTGGCTCCCATCACACCGGTACGCGGCATCGGAACACGGATTTTTCGTGGCCGACATGCCACAGCCCGCCGCCTGGCCCTTGACATCAAGACCCTTGACATCAAGGATCTGATGCGCTCCGGCGGGCGCCGATGTAACTAGAAGAATTCAATCGCATCACCTGGACGTATCCCAGCATTACTGAAGGTGCCACCCGGCGCCTCCACCGCCTCCGTGTAAGCGGTGCCAGCCCGGTAGATCTTACAACTGCCGGGATCCTCTTCGACACATGGCGTCATCTCATGGATCGCCACCACCCGCCCGTACCGGGAGAACACGACCGAGAGCGGGATCAGGGTCCGATACATGTAGAAACCATCCGTCGACTCCCCGCCGAAGACGAACAACATGCCGGTTCCGGGCAGCAGCGACGTGCGGCCCATCAGCCCGCGCCCACGGGCGGCCGGCGTCTCGGCGACCTCGACGGCGAGGGCCACCGCCCCCACCCGCACCCGGCGGGCCGCCGAGCCCGCCCCGGCCCGTGCCGGGC
>NZ_CAKKTL010000206.1:6992-9743 GCF_920664355.1 Protofrankia sp. CiP1_Cm_nod2 | reverse complement strand
ATCCTATACCACGCTCAACAATGAGGGCATCGAAGTTGTACGGCGAAATAGACGATGGTTTTTCCCCCTGGGACAGGATAGTCTCCGTCGAAACCGTGGTCTACAACCATAACCCTACAATCGTGATCCGTTCCACGGCGACCGAGGGAGTTCCATCACGATTTCCCTCCTCGACGATCCCTCCCCACTACGACCCATCCGAAGACGTCATCTCCATAATCTCCCTGCCATTTGTCCGTGGATCATGGCGAGATGTAGACTCCGCGCTGCGCAGTTTCGCAGGAACTTCCTGGCGAGGAGGTCCGCTTCCATCTCGCGGCAAGGCGTTTCTTGGCGAATTTGTACAAGCACGGCACGCCTCAGCAAGGACACCCTTCGTGACGCGGAGCATCCCGGACACACCGCGCCGCGCTGAACCCGAGTATTCGGAACGACGCTTCAGCCGGTGTTCAAGGGCGTCGGCTGAGCGGGATTCGCCAGGTGGGCAAGGCTCTTGCACATGAGATCCGAGGATCCGATCCACATGACCGTGAAACGATCGCCGTTGCTTTTTCTGCTGACGGCGTCGGCGCAGAAGGCAGGGTCGGGCTCGCGCTTCTCGCCGCGGAATCCGAATCCGCCGGTCGGGAACGGCACTCTCTTCAGCAGCCAGCAGGCCGCGCCGTCGACCAGCGCGTCGAGATCCCCACGGACGACCGCGACCATACCAAGTGACCAGTGCCAGTCGTCATGCTGGTACACCTTGATCGCCAGATGGTCGGTCTCGTAGGCGCAGTCCACCACGTCGTTGGCTGCGTTCACCCTTTTGATGAACTGCTCAAGCCCGCCACGGAACTGCGCGAACTCCCCCGCGCGTCCCCTGGGAATGAAACCGATCATCTGATCGGCGAGACCCGCGATGCTGACGCATGGATTCTGATTGATCACGCTGACCGCGTCCGCCGACGGAAACCTGGGAAGCTGGGATTTCGTGAGCGGCCCGGGCGTGGGGCAGACCGGCCCTTTCGGCTTCCGGTCCTGCCCGTTCTGCCGGTCCTGCCCGTTCTGCTGAATCTGCCCGTTCTGTTGGGTCGGCCCGCCGCTCGGCCGCGAACCACCGCTGCCCCCCATATCGTCCAGACAGCCCGTGGCAAGCAGGGACAGCGCCAGGAAACCGGCCAGCGCATGCCTGGGAAGAAGCGCCGGGAGACGGACGACGAAACGCGGGATCGACAGTGCCTCCCGCGCCCTCGTCCGCCGGTACGAAAATCTCCGACAACGCCGGCCGACCGTGCGCATCACGTCTCATCCCCCACAACATGTCATGACTGACTGGCGGCGCTTCCTGATCGGTGCCGCCGCCGTTTCGAGGCCCTGCCACGATCGTCAGATCGATCCTCACGGGCATCGGGCGCGGGAACATCCGTGCCAACACTGAAAACCGAAGGCCGTCAGCCCGGATGGTTGGGCACGGCGGTTCGGCCACGCGGCGGTTCGGCCACGCGGCGGTTCGGCCACGCGGCGGTTCGGCCACGCGGCGGTTCGGCCACGCGACGATTCGGCCAGGCGGGTGCTCGCCGGCCAGCGTGGGTGGCGGGTGAGGCCAGCCCGGATGACGCCCTCCGGTTCAGGGCTGGCACGGACGTGGGGACGCGGTCGTGGTGGGATCGTCGGTCGGTGGCGTCCACTGTTCTGATTGTCGACGATCTTGTGGATTTCCGGGCGGTCGCTCGCGTGATGCTGGAGGCCGGTGGATACCGGGTCGTCGGGGAGGCGGGGACCGGAGCCGACGGGCTGGGCGAGGCGGCCCGACTGGGGCCGGACATCGTGCTGCTCGACGTGCGCCTGCCCGACATCGACGGGTTCGCGGTCTGCCGCGAGCTCCGTACGAGGATGCCGACGGTCAAGGTGGTGCTGTGTTCGGCCCGGGACGCCACCGACTACGGCAGCCGCATCACCGACTGCGGGGCATGTGGCTTCCTGCTCAAGTCCGAGCTGTCGTCGACGGCGCTCACCCGCCTGGTCACCGGCTGCCGGTGACGCCGTGCCCACCTGTCTGGCGGCATGGTTGCCTGACCGGCCAGTCATGATCTTCGGGTGGCGGTCGTGCCGGTGGCCTGGAGATAGGTGATGACGGCGAGGACGCGACGGTGGTCGTCGGGCTGCGGCTGCAGACCGAGCCGGGTGAAAATGCTGCGTACATGGGACTCGACCGTCCTGGGAGTGAGGACGAGCTGGTCGCTGATGGAGCGATTGGAACGCCCCTCGGCCATCAGGGCGAGCACTTCACGTTCACGGTCGGTCAGCGTGTCGAGCGGGCCACGTCGGTGCCGGCCGCCGACCAGCAGCGCCGCCACGTCGGGGTCGAGGGCGCAGCCGCCGGCCGCGACCCGGCGGACCGCGTCCAGGAAGACCGCCGTCCCGGCGACCCGTTCCTTGAGCAGGTAGCCGATGCTCCCGGCGCCCGCGCCGAACAGGGCCGGCAGATAGTGGGACTCCAGGTACTGAGAGAGCAGCAGGACGCCGACGTCGGGGTGATCCCGGCGGATGGCGACAGCCGCCTCGAGCCCTTCGAGATGGTGGGTGGGAGGCATGCGGATGTCGACCACCGCGATGTCGGGCCGCAGCGCGGCGATCGCGCCATGCAGACCGGCCGGATCGGCGACCTGCGCGACGACGTCGCATCCGTGACCGCGGAGCAGCTCGGCGACAACCTCCCGCAGAAACACCGCGTCGTCGGCGAGCACCACCCGTAATCCCGCGGACCGGCCT
>NZ_CAKKTL010000206.1:0-6566 GCF_920664355.1 Protofrankia sp. CiP1_Cm_nod2 | reverse complement strand
AAGGGTTTCATCGCGGGTCATCCGTGGGGAGAAACGCGCGGACGACGGTGCCGTGACCTGCCGGGCTGTGCACGGTCAGCGTGCCGTCGAGCGCCGCGAGCCGGTCGCGCAGGCCGAGCAGGCCCGTCCCGGCCGTTCCCGCCGTTCCCGCTGTCCCGGCCGTGATGTCGGCACCTCCGATTCCGTTGTCGGTGACCTCGACGCGCAGCCGGCCGTCGGCGTGTTCGACGTCGATCCGGACCTGGTCGGCGTGGGCGTACTTGAGGGTGTTGGTCAACGCCTCGGCCGCCACGAAATAGCCGGTCGCCTCCACGGCGGGGGCCAGCCGCGGCACGGCGGCCGCCGTCAGCCGCACGTCGAGCGGAGCCTGCTCGGCCAGCGCCCGCAGCGCGGGGACCAGGCCGGCTTCGGTGAGAATGGCGGGGTGGATGCCGCGGGCGAGCGCCCGCAGTTCCTCCATGGCCCTGTCGAGCCCGTCGGCACTGCGCGCGAGCAGCGCCGTGGTCTGCTCGTCGACGGTGCCGTCGAGGCGTTCCTGGAGCAGACGCAGCAACAGCCGCGCGACGACGAGCCGTTGCTGCGCGCCGTCGTGCAGGTCACGTTCGAGGCGGCGCCGTTCGGCGTCGGCCGCGGCGACGATCCGCACGCGCGAGGCCCGGACCTCGGTGAGCTGGGCGTTCACCTCGGCGGCCAGCCGCTGGTTGTCCAGTGCCAGCCCGGCCGCGGCGGCCACGGCGTCGAGATGGTGCGGGTCCTCCCGCAGCGCCGGGTCGTGGAACAGCGCCGCGACCCGCCGTCCGTCACGCTCCACCGGCCACACGGCACGCTGTGAGTCGTCCTCCGGAAGCCGCAGCCGCTGGCCGTCCCCGTCGATGAACGTGCCGGACTCCGGCCGCCAGTAGCCGATCCGCAGCGAGGGATCGCCCAACGACCTCGCCAGGAGTCCTTGCAGGTCGGCGGCTGACAGCGGCTCGTGTAACCGTCCCAGCAGGTCCCCCACGGCGGTGCGCCCCAGCCGGACCCGCAGGACCCCCGCGAGAAACGCCAGCGGCAGCAGGCAGAACGCCACCCAGTAGACCCACAGGAACGCCGAGTACAGCGGATGACCCGTCGAACCCACAACCCCGCCGGCCACCGTGGCGGCAGCCCCCACCAGGCCGGTGACGAAGACCGGTGCGAGCACCCACCGCAGCGGCCGGCTGGCCGTCGCCCAGCGGCGGACGAGCAGCACCAGCACACCCACGGCGATCGCCGCGCCGATCGTCTCCTCGATCCGGTTCGCTGCCTGAGCCAACTGGATGTTGTCGGCGACGAGCAGCAGGTTCGGGACGGAATCAGGCAGCTGGCGGGTGTCGTAGAACAGGGCTGCCGCCGAGGGAAGCCCGAAAGCCGTGGCATACGCGGCCGCGACAAGCAGCCGCTGTACCCGTGAGGTCAGGCGTCCGCTCGGGAAGGCCAGCAGCAGATGCGCGGCGAACCCGCTCGACGCCCGGACCAGCAGCAGTCCGGCGGTGCTTATCGCCGGGGTGCGCGACACCTGCAGATCCTCGGCGAAGAAACCGGCGCCGACCAGGACCATCAGCAGCCCTACCCGGTTCGCCGGCCGCCGGGTATGCGCCACCGCCCCGGCGGCGAGGAACAGGAAACCGCCGGTGGCCCCCAGCACCATGCCCGCGGCGGGATTCGAGCCGTCCCGCACCTTGAACACCAGCCCGGCCACCCCGAGCAGCACCCCGAGCCCGACCGCGAGATACACCACCAACGTTGGCGTCAGCAGAGCACGGAAAGACAGCGGACGAGGCACAAAAGCCCGTCCTGCCACCCCCTCGATTCTCACAGAGTGATCGTCACAGCGCCCTCCGCGACTGTCAACGACATTACCGCGACATCACCGTCGACGACCGCCACAGTCGATCACTGTGTCTCCACCCCAGTAGCCCTGACGAGGGCCGTAACCAAGCACGGCGCACTGGGCCAAGGTGCCAGGATGCCACCGAAGCTGGGACTACAGGGCGCGTGGCTGCCGATCTCACGGAAGCCGGTGGCGCCCGCAAACGTGGCGATGACCGTGACGGCGAGCACGAAACGCAGCTCGTAGATCTTCCCGCGCGGTTTCCGGAAATCCGCTACCTGGCCCAGCGCGGAAAGAATGCTGCCGACGTCTTCCTCGTCGGCTGGCGCCGGCGTTCTCGACGGGGCGGCGGCGGTCTGGCATGGCAGCTTCGGGGCACTGAACTGGCTTCCCGACATCAGCCGCTGGGCGTCGGTGGTCGCTGAACTACTGGCTCCCGCTGGGTGCCTGTACCTCGCGGAGTTCCATCCCTTCAGCTTCGTCCTCGACGACGAGACCGGAGGCACGGTCACGCACGACTACTTCGATGAAGGTCCGGAAGCCTCGGGAGGCCCCGGCACCTACGCCGACGAGGCGGCAATGACCGAGCACAACGAGACCGTCGAGTGGCGGCACAGTCTGTCGACCGTTGTCTCGGCGATCGCCGGGGCTGGGCTACGGATCCAGTTCCTCCACGAACACGACCACACCTTCTACCTCCAACGCCAGTCACTTGAGCGCCACGACGGCGACATCTACCGGCATCCTGAGGGCGCTCCGCGCATCTCCCTCACCTATTCGATCCGCGCCGAGAAGGCTTGCTGAAGCCACACCACGCGTCGCCCCACCCTGTCGGGCGCCGCTGCTCCGCGCCCCACCGCGCCCACCGACCGGCCCGAAAAGGTGGGAAATCGTTCTGCCGCGCGAAAGCTTTGGCTGGTCCGCCCGACCACAGCCCTCGGACTGAAAAGCTCACCGGCCGGGCCAGCCTTCAAACCGGCGCAGCCGAAGATTTCAGCGAGCCTTTCCCGGTAACGAACCGTTGCACTCGGTGATCGATCGTTGTCTGTGACGGTCGGGCGGGAATGTGGAGCCGGTGGACGACCGGTAGATGTCAAGTCAGATGTGACAGTTGGTCGTTGTTCGGTTGGCTTGGAACTGGCTGGTTGATCCACACGGTCTTGGGCAGGCTGGGTGGCCGTGGCCGGCGGGCGAACCGCTCGGGGCGCGCGGCGCGGCCCCAGGCCGCGGCTGCCTGGGCCGGGAGCAGATAAGAGGGGCTACTCGAAGGTGGCGGCGGCTTCGCGGAGGGTGCGGATCAGAGTTTCGGGGTCGTCGGGGGCGGGCGGTCCCGGAATGTAGGTCACCGATTTCAGGCGGCCGGTGTAGCGGAAGCTGCGGTGGCGTTCGTGGACGGGCCAGGAGACCGGGGACCTGCGGTCCACGCCGACGCTGATCCCCTGGAGCGGGGCCATGCCGATGAGCTGGTGCACCTCGGCCAGCAGGCCGGTTTCGGTGCCGTCGACGAGGATCCGCCACTGCCAGCGCAGGCCGGGGATGGCCTGGGCGCGGACGCGGACGGTGCGCCGGCCGGCGGGCAGCGGCCCGGCGTCGGCCTCGTGCAGCACGCCGTACTCGTTGTACGCGAAGCGCAGCCGCCCGTCCTCCACGTACACGCTGTAACCGCCGCCCTGGTCGCCGTGCGAGACCAGGACTCCTTCGTCGCCGGCGGCATGCTCGTCCAGTTCGATGATGATGTCGAAGGAGCGGAAGGTGATGAGCTTGGCGGAGCGGTAGCGCTCCAGCTCGGGGGTGCCGGCCAGCAGGGTCACCGGCCGCCGCAGCCGCTCCTCCGCGGGGTTGCGGATGACCAGCGCGCCACTGCCGTCGGCGAGCGGGAAGACGCCGTTGCGCCAGGCCGCGTTCTCCCAGGCCGCGGCCAGTTCCTTGACCACGTCGGGGTGCGCGGCGGACAGGTCGACGATCTCGGTCGGGTCCCGCGTCACGTCGTAGAGCGCCCATTCGCCGTCGTCGTACGGAGCACCGGGGCGGTGCTGCGTGACCAGCTTCCAGCCGTCCCGGTAGTAGCTGCGGTTGCCGATCATCTCGCAGTACTGCTCGTGGTGGGTGCCGGGCGCGGCCGGATCCGCGAGGACGGCGGCGAAGCTGACCCCGTCGAGCTCCTGGACCGGCTGCCCGCGGCGCCGCGCCGGCCGGGCCACCCCGGCCAGTTCGAGCAGCGTCGGGGTGATGTCGGTGACGTACTGGTACTGGGTACGAATGCCGGCGTCGCCGGCAGGTGGCCGAACGCCGGGGTCCCCGGCAGGTGGCCGAACGCCGGGGTCCCCGGCAGGTGTCCGAATGCCGGCGTCGCCGGCGGGTGCGCGCAGGCCGGCCGGCCAGGACAGGATGAACGGCACCCGCACCCCGCCGGCGTAGGTCTGGCCCTTGTACAGCCGGAACGGCGTGTTGGAGGCCATCCCCCAGCCGCGCGGGTAGTGCACCAGGCTGCGCGGGCCGCCGATGAGGTCGGGGTCGCGCTCGACGTCGGGGTCCCAGTCGGCGGGCAGGTCCGGATGCTGGACGAAACGCTTGAAGTAGCTGCGGGTGCCCTCCGCGCCGCCCTCGCCCGTGCCTCCGTTGTCGGAGGTGAAGATGACGATCGTGTTGTCCAGGTCGCCGAGCGCGGCGAGGGTGTCCAGCAGCCGTCCGAGATTCTGGTCGATGTTGTCGACCATGGCGGCGTAGACCTCCATGTACCGGGCGTACAGCCGCTGCTGTTCCGGGGTGAGCTCCGCCCAGGGGCCCACCTCGTGTCCGGCCTCGAAGTTGCGCCGCGGCAGCCGGGTGTCGGCGGGGAAGATGCCGGCCGCGCGCTGCCGGTCGAAACGGGCCTCCCGCAGCGCGTCCCAGCCGCCGTCGTAGCGGCCCCGGTAACGCTGGACGTCCTCGGGCTTGGCCTGCAACGGACCGTGCACGGCGTTGTGCGCGACGTAGAGGAAGAACGGCTTGTCGGCGTCGTGCGCCCGCAGCGACGTCACCATCGAGATCGCCTGGTCGGTGATGTCGTCGGTGTAGTAGTAGCCGTCGGGCAGCTCGTCGATGTCCAGCGGGCTGTTGTCCCGTACCAGCTGGTGCGGGTGGAACAGGCTGGTGAGCCCTTCCAGCACGCCGTAGTACTGGTCGAAGCCCTTCCGCAGCGGCCAGTTGCGCCGGTCGTCGGCCGCGTTGGACGCCGAGTCGCGCGCCAGGTGCCACTTGCCGACCGCGTAGGTGGCGTATCCGGCGTCGTGCAGCAGCTCGGCCAGGGTGGGGATGTCGTCGGCGATCTCCATCCCGTAGCCGGGGAATCCGGGGTCGGCGTTGGCCACCATGGCGTATCCGACGCGGTGCGGGTTCAGGCCGGTCAGCAGGGCTGCCCTGGCCGGCGAGCACAGCGGCATGGTGTGGTAGTTGGTCAGCCGCACACCCTGTGCGGCGAGCCGGTCCAGGGCCGGCGTGGCGATCTCGGCGCCGAACGGGCCGATGTCGCTGTACCCCATGTCGTCGACGAGCACCACGACGATGTTGGGTGCGCGCCCGTCCGGGCGGACGCGGGACGGCCACGCCGGCTCCGACTCGCCGAAGGTGCGCCCGATCCGGCCGCCGAACCCGGCGTACGGGTCGCGCCGCGTGCCGGCGGGAGCGGGACGCGGGACGGGCCGGGGCCCGGTTCCGGGCTCGGGCTCGCGGGACGTCGACATGTGCTTGTTCCCTGCCTTGTCGCTGCTCGGATCGGGCCTGTCACTACTTGGAGCAGGCTTGTCACTGCTCGGATCGGGTGTCCTCGTTCGGTCTTCGCGGAGGTCCCGCCTGTCTCACCGGCCGGATGCCTCCGGCGCCGGGCGGAAGCGCGCGGTGAAGACGTGGGTGCGGTCCAGCAGGCTGCCGGGCCGGCGGCCGTGGCCCCAGCCGAGCCAGCGCCGGTACTCCCCGAACCGGTCGTGGGCTTCGAGGAACGCCTCGTCCCGCAGCGGTGACCCGGCCGGCGCCGGGCCCGCCAGCGGAGCCACGAACAGCGCGTCGGCCGGGCAGTAGGCCTCGCACATGAAACAGGTCTGGCATGCGGACTGCCGGGCTATCACCGGATGGCCGCCGTCGACCGCGTCGAAGACGTTGGTGGGGCACACCTCGACACAGATGTCGCAGTCGACGCACCTGCTGTCGCTGACCACCTCGATCACAGGACCGGCACCTCCTCGGGACGGCGAACGCCGGGAACGGCGCCGGGAACAGGGACAGCGGCGGCACTTCCGGCGACGGTGGTTCCGGCGACGATGCTCTCGGCGGCCGTCCACACCTGGTCGAGGCCGCCGACGCGGATGCGGTGGGCCAGGGCCGGGTCGGTCCCTGGCCGGTCCAGGCGGACCTGCAGCCCGCGGCTTTCCGGCCGGGACAGCGCGCCGCGGTACATCCACCGGGCGTGCGCGAGCATCGCCGCGGCCTCCCGGGTGGGGGTGATGCTGTGGGCGTCGCCGTCCGGTGCGAGCCCGTTGACGACGGCCGACCACAGTGAGTCGAGAACGGCCAGCGACTCGCGCAGGTCCGCCGCCGTCCTGAACCTGTTGTGCCGCAGCGGCAGCACCCGCTCCTGGACGGCGGCCACCACCTCCTCGTGCCGCAGGTCGCCGCGGCCCGCCCGGGCGCGCAGCCCCGCGCCGCCGGCGGGGGTGAGGGGCGCCGACGGCCAGCCGGC
>NZ_CAKKTL010000205.1:0-9349 GCF_920664355.1 Protofrankia sp. CiP1_Cm_nod2 | reverse complement strand
AGGCCGGTGCCCGCGCGCCCGCCGGCACGGCCGGCCGCCAGCGCCCGTGCCCGCGCGTCCTCCTTCGCCCGAGCCAGGACGAGACGGGCGAGATCGGCCCCGCGCGCGGGCCGCTCGCCGAGCCCGTCCCCGTTCTCGCCCCCGCCCTCACGCTCGCTACTTCGAGTGACATCACTCTCGCCGTCCGGGGTATCCGGGGTATGCGGGTCATGCGACACGGCTGACCTTCCCATCCGCCACCGTGAACCGTGTCCCGGCCAGGACGGCGGGCACGTCCGCCTCGACCGCGGCGGTCACCAGCACCTGCTCGGCCGAACGGATCAGCTCCGCCAGCCGGTCCCGACGGTTCGCGTCGAGCTCGGCGAACACGTCGTCCAGCAGCAGGACCGGTTCGCGCTGATCGTCCTGGAGCAGCTCGAAGGACGCGAGCTTGAGCGCGAGGGCCAGCGACCACGACTCGCCGTGGCTGGCATAGCCGCGCGCCGGCCGCCCATTGATCGACAGCAGCAGCTCGTCGCGGTGCGGGCCGACCAGGGTCACCCCGCGTTCGATCTCCTGCTGCCGGACGGTGGCGAGCTCGGCGAGCATCGCCTCCGCCAGGACCGCCCGGTCGGGAACCGGCTGGCCATCCGCCTGGCTGCCCGTGTGGCCGTCTGTCTGGCCGGGCACCGGGCCGCCGGCCCGCTGGGCCAGGCGCGCGACCACGCTCGAGCGGTACTCCACAGCGGTCAGCTCCCGCTCGCCGGCCGGTGCCGCCGTACCAGCCGCGTCGGCCGCACTGGCCGCATCAGCTGTGGCAGCCGTGGCAGCCGTGGCAACCGATCCGGGCGGTGTGTCCGGCGCACCCGGTGCGTCCGCTCCAGCCGGCACGCCTGGTCCAGCTGACCCGGGTGATCCGGGCGGCCCGGCCGGCGGCCGGGTGGCAGGCTGGGCCGCGACCGCGCGGTAGGCGGTCGCCACCCGGGGGCGCAGCTGTTCGACCAGCGCCAGCCGCGCGGCCAGCAGCTCGCAGCCGTGCCGGACCAGGTGGGAGTCCCACGCGTCCAGGGTGCGCAGGTCACCGGCGCGGCCGGAGCGCCGCGCCGCCCCGGCCGCCCGCAACAGCGTCGACCGCTGGCGCAGGACCTTGTCGTAGTCGGCGAGCACACCGGCGAGCCGGGGGGCGCGGGCCACCAGCAGATCGTCGAGGAACCGCCGGCGCCCGGCCGGATCCCCCTTGACCAGGGCTAGGTCCTCAGGCGCGAAGAACACCATGACCAGCAGGCCGAGGACGTCGTGGGAGCGGGCGAGGGGTGCCCGGTTGAGCCGGGCCCGGTTCGCCCGGCCCGGAATGATCTCGATCTCGACCAGGGCGGCGCGGTCGTCCCGCGCGATCCGGGCCCGCACCGCGGCGCTCGCGGCGCCCTCGCGGACCAGCGGGGCATCCGAGGCCACCCGGTGGCTGCCGAGCGTCGCCAGGTAGCCGACGGCCTCCAGCAGGTTGGTCTTGCCCTGCCCGTTGGAGCCGACGAACGTGTTCACCCCGGGTTCGAGCAGCAGATCCAGTGCCGGATAGGACCGGAAGTCCACCAGCGACAGATGGGTGAGACGCACGTCACCCGGACAGCCGGATCGGCATGAGCAGGTACCGGTAGTCCGGGACCTCGCCGTCGTCGGGCGCCTTGCCGGTGAGGATGGCGGGCTTCTTGGACGCCTCGTCCGCGTCGTCGGCGCTGGCGAACCCGATATGGACGACGTCGGACTCCAGCGCACCCAGGCCGTCGAGCAGGTACGCCGGGTTGAAGGCGATCGACAACGGCGGCCCGCCGTAGCCGACCGGCAGCGTCTCCTGGGCCTGGGCCTCACCGCCGGCCCCGGCCTCCAGGACCAGTTGGTCGTCGGCGAAGCTCAGCTGGACCGGGGCGGTACGGGCGGCGACCAGCGCGACACGCTTGACGGCCTCGGCGAACGGGGCGATCTCGAGCTGGGCGGTCAGCGGCGAGCTGTCGGGCAGCAGCCGCTGGTAGGGCGGGAACGAGCCGTCCACCAGACGGGTGGTGGTCTGGCGGCCGGCACCGGCGAACCCGGCCAGCGCCTCCCCGGAGGGACCCGAGCCAAGGGAGATCGCGACCTCCACCCCACCCCCGGACAGGGACTTCGCCGTCTCGCTCAGCGTGCGCGCCGGCACCATGGCCACGCCGTCGGCCGTCTCGGACGCCGGGCGCCACTTCAGCTTCCGGACCGCCAGCCGGTAACGGTCGGTAGCGGCCAGGGTGAGGGCATCGCCGTCGATCTCGATCCGCACGCCGGTGAGGACGGGCAGGGTGTCGTCCTTGCCCGCGGCGACGGCGACCTGGGAGACGGCCCCGGCGAACGCCGCGCCCTCGATGTGGCCGGTGACCGCCGGCATCGGTGGCAGCGCCGGGTAGTCGTCCACCGACATGGTCGGCAGGGTGAAACGCGCGTTGCCGCAGGTGAGGACCACCCGCGCGCCGTCGGTGTACAGATCGACCGGCGCGGACGGCAGCGCCCTGGTGATCTCGGCGAGCAGCTTGCCGGAGACCAGGGCCCGGCCCTCCTGCTCGATCGTCGCGTTCACGCCGGACTGGGCGGCGACCTCGTAGTCGAAGGCCGCGACCGTCAGCGACGGCCCGGTGGCGTCCAGCATGAGGCCGGCGAGGACCTGAAGCTGGGAGGTCGCCCGGGTCGGCAGCGTGCGTGCCGTCCACGCCACGGCATCGGTGAAGTCGTCCCGTTCAACCCGGAACTTCATGATTCGCCCTTCTGAACCGTTCGTTCTCGTGACCACGCCGACCTGTCATGCCGGCTGCGCGCTGACAGGTGCAGGTCCCCGCCGGATGCTGCCGGTGGCCCGACGAACACGTTCGCAGGTCCGACCGCTGTCGTGCCGCTGCCTGTCCTCGTCGAGCCATGTCGAGCCACTGTTGAACCGTTGTCGGCCCACTGTTGGACCGCTGTCAGGCCACCATGCCGCATCCGGTACGGCGTTCCAGCATCGCAGGCTTCGGCCGGCGGCTCACAGCGGGGGCCGGCACACGGCCCGGCACGGGGGTGGGATCGCCACGGTGGCCCGCTGTGAGTGACGAGCTCTGACGAGTCCCCGGACGGCGGTCCGGAGGCGACGCGCGGACGATCATGCGAGGTTGTCCCCAGGCCCAACTTCGTCTGAGGTTTGTTCATTAGAGAAAGATCTAGTCCGTCGTGTTAGTAGGGCCGGTGGATACTGGGGATAACTTGCGTTTTCGCAGCTCAGGGGCTTGAGAGGGGGTGCAGATCGTGTGGATGCCGCTGTGCCCAACTCCGGTGGATATCCACCGCCGGCCTGGTTGTCCCCCGCTCGTCCCCGGTTGTTCGCAGTCTGTCCCCCGGCTGTGCACAGCTTCCGCACAGCCTGTCCCCGGTTACGCACAGGCCGCCGCGGAGCTTTCGTCCCCAGATTCCACAGGGTTTTCCACAAGCTGTGCACAAGACTCCACAGGGACAACGGCGTGGATCCGGCTACTGGGGGTAGTCCCTCCCCCTGTCCCGCCTGGGTCATGCCTGTCGGGCCAGGCGTACCCGTCGGGCCTGTCGGGCGAGCTGTGTCCGCCGGGCGGGTCAGGCCTGCCGGGTCTGCGCCCGGATGCGGTTGGTCAGTTCGGTGACCTGGTTGTAGATCGCCCGGCGTTCGGCCATCAGTCCCCGGATCTTGCGGTCGGCGTGCATCACCGTGGTGTGGTCCCGGCCGCCGAAGTGCTGGCCGATCTTCGGCAGTGACAGGTCGGTCAGCTCCCGGCACAGGTACATGGCGATCTGCCGGGCGGTGACCAGCACCCGGCTGCGCGACGTGCCGCACAGGTCCTCCATGGTCACGCCGAAGTAGGTCGCGGTCGCGTTCATGATCGCGGCAGCGGTGATCTCCGGGTCGGCCGCGTCCGGGATCAGGTCCCGCAGGACGATCTCGGCCAGCGTCCGGTCGACATGCGACTTGTTCAGGCTCGCGAACGCCGCCACCCGGATCAGCGCGCCCTCGAGCTCCCGGATGTTGCGCTCGATGTGGGTGGCGATGTACTCCAGCACGTCGCCGGGGACCGGCAGCCGCTCGGTGGCGGCCTTCTTCGACAGGATCGCGATCCTGGTCTCCAGGTCGGGCGGGGTGACGTCGGTGATCAGGCCCCATTCGAACCGGCTGCGCAGCCGGTCCTCCAGCGCCGAGAGCTGCTTGGGGGAGCGGTCGGAGGAGATGACGATCTGCTTCTCGGTGTCGTGCAGCACGTTGAAGGTGTGGAAGAACTCCTCCTGGGTGCGCTCCTTGTTCTCCAGGAACTGGATGTCGTCGACCAGGAGCACGTCGGTGTCCCGGTAGCGGCGTTGGAACGCCTGCTGCCGGTCGTCCCGGATCGAGTTGATGAAGTCGTTGGTGAACTCCTCCGAGCTGACGTACTTCACCCGCGAGTCGGGATACAGCTTCAGCGTGTAATGACCGATCGCGTGCAGCAGGTGGGTCTTGCCGAGCCCGGAGTCGCCGTAGATGAACAGCGGGTTGTACGCCTTCGCCGGCGCCTCGGCGACGGCCACCGCAGCCGCGTGCGGGAATCGGTTACTATCACCGATGACGAACGTCTCGAACACGTACCGTGGGTTCAGCCGGGTCGGCTCGTAGGATCGGGGCGCCGGGTCGCGCCCGAGGCCCGGGGTGATCCTGGCTGTGTCCGCCGCGGACGCCCCGGATGCCCCGGACACGGCGGACACGGCGGATGTGGCAGGCACGGGGGAGACCGGCAGCGGCAGCTGGATCGGCCCGGTCATCGGCTCCGGGTCGGGCAGGTGCTCGACGGTGACCGCCACCCGGATCTCTCGTCCATAGGCTGTGGACAAAGCTGTGGACAGAAACGGTCGGAGGCGGGAGTCGAGCAGGTCCTTGGTGAATTCGTTCGGGGCTGCGAGCAGCGCGGTGTCCTGGACGAGGCCGAGCGGACGGGTCAGGCGCAGCCACGCCCGCTGCTGGGCGGACAGGGTGCCGTCCGCGACCCCGGCGACGGCCTGTTTCCACACGGCGGACAGGTCCGGTTCCTCGACAGGCACCCTGCCTGACATGCCGGCGGAGGGGTCGGCGCTAAGGTCTGTCACGAGGCGGGCTCCTCCGAAGACGTCGGGCGGGTGGGCTTGAGCCGGACGCCCGTGGCCGCCCTGGCCAGGGCAGTTCTCCACATGGTCGTCCACAAGCTGTGTACGACCATGACACCGCACCGGCGAAGCCGGTTCCGCGCCGCCCCCACCTGACGTGCCCACGCGGCCGGCCGACACCCGCCGGCCTACTGCCGGCCCGCCCCGGCACGGCCGGGCTTGATAGTCTCAGGCGTCGGGTTGCGGCGACAGTGCGCTCTCGGGTGGGTGTCCCCACCGTGTTCTGTACCGTTTCCGTGGCTATCGTTGTCCTTTGCCCGTCTGGCGTCCGGAGTCCTCTGTGAGCAAGCGCACCTTCCAGCCGAACAACCGCCGGCGTGCCAAGACGCATGGTTTCCGGCTCCGGATGCGGACCCGTGCCGGTCGCGCCGTGCTCTCGGCCCGTCGCCGCAAGGGCCGCAGCGAGCTGTCCGCCTGAGATCCACCCGCGCCCCGGTCCTTCTCGCGTCATGCTGCCCGTTCGGAACCGTGTCCGGACCAGGGCCGAGCATGCCTCGGTCAGTGGCGCCGGCCGTCGCAGCCGCAGTGGCCCACTGGTCATCCACGGCCTCATCGTGGACAACCACGCTGTGGACGGCGGTCCGGAACCGGTCGCCGCACCTCCGCCACGGGTCGGTTTCGTCGTGGGGCGCAAGGTGGGGAACGCGGTCGTGCGCAACCGCGTCCGCAGACGCCTGCGGGAACAGGTCCGTGCCCGCCTCGACCGGATGCCCGCCGGGACGCTCATGATCGTGCGGGCCTTACCGGAGAGCGCCACCGCGTCCTCGGACGAACTGGGACGGGCGCTCGACCGGGGCCTGCGCGGCCGCCTCGTCCCAGCCACCCCGATCACCCCGATCTCTTCCGCCACAGCCGAGACAGGCGGGACAGCCGCGACCGGGACGGTCACGAGGCCCACCGGCACCGCTGGCGGCGCGGACCGGCAGGCACGATGAGCCGCGGTGGCGTTGCGCTGGCCGTGGGCCTGGTCATTGTGATCGACCTGCTCGTCGCCACCCGCCTGGCCGGGCGGCTCGCGCCCCGGATGTCCCGCGGCCGGGACGGCACGGTGCGCGGCCCGCTCGCCTGGGCGCTGCGTGCGATGATCTCTTTCTACCGGGCCGTCTGGTCCCCACGCAGCGCGGGGCTCTGCCGCTTCGAGCCGTCCTGCAGCGCGTACGGGCTGGAGGCGGTGCGCCGTTACGGCGGGGTCCGGGGCGGTCTGCTGGCGGTCTGCCGGCTGCTGCGCTGCCAGCCGCTGTCGGCCGGTGGCTACGACCCGGTGCCGGCGCGTGCCGGCGCCCCGCCAGGCCGTCCCGGACGCTTCGGCGGGCCAGCCGGTGAACGCGGTGCCCCCGCTGGTGAGCGGACCGCCCAGACCGTGACCGTGACCGTGGCCGTGGGTGCGCGGCAGCGGCTGGACCCGCACCCGAACTCGCCCGAACCGGCCGCGTCCCGCTGTGGCACGAGGGTCTAAGGAGACGAACCAGTGCTGGATCCCCTCTACCATCTCGCGGCGAACGCGATCGTCTTCTTTCACGGGGGCTTCGGGCCGATCTTCGGCCGGGACAGCTTCTTCGCGTGGGCGCTGTCGGTCGTCCTGCTGGTGATCTGCGTCCGGATCATGATCTTCCCGCTGTTCGTCAAGCAGGTGAAGGCCCAGCGGACGATGCAGCTGATGCAGCCGAAGATCAAGGAGATCCGGGACAAGTACGGCCATGACCGGCAGCAGATGAATTCCAAGATCATGGAGTTGCAGAAGGAACACGGCAACCCGCTGCTCGGCTGTCTGCCGATCCTGCTCCAGATCCCCCTGTTCATCGCGCTGTTCCACGTCTTCAGCCACCTGCGACCGGTCGACCGGCCCGGTGGCGTGCTGGACTGGGCCCCCCGGGTCGGGCTGTCCGCGCACCAGGTGCAGCAGATCGCCGAGGCCAAGCTGCTCGGCGTCTCGCTGTCCGCCTCGTTCACCTCGTCGTCGAAGTTCCTGGACTTCGTCCGGGCGGACGGGACGAACGTCAAGATTTTCGCGGTCGTGCTGATCGTCCTGATGGGTACGACGACGTTCCTTACCCAGCGGCAGATCATGGCGCGGACCGGGTCGGTCGACCCGCAGCAGGCGATCGTGCAGAAGGTCCTGCTCTACGGCTCCCCGATCATGCTCGCGGTGTTCGGCTTCCAGTTCCCGATCGCCGTCCTGCTGTACTGGCTGACCACCAACCTGTGGAGCATGGGCCAGCAGTTCTTCGTGATCAAAAAGATGCCGCCGCCGGCCCTGCAGGGCGCCGGTGGGCAGGTACCGACCACCCGGCCGGCGGCCGGGGCGAAGAACACGACCGGGACGAAGGGCGCGGCGTCGCAGCCGACGGTGGCCCGCCCCGCGCCGGGCGCCCGGCCCACCAGGGCCAGGAACCGGCCGGGTGCGGCCGCGGGCTCGACCGCCGCGCCGGCCGACAGGACGCCGGGCGGTGCCGATCAGGCCGAGCCCGGAGCCGGCAAGACGCTGAACGCCGACAAGGCCGTACGCAAGGCTCCGCCTGGAACCCGCTCTCCTCGCGGCAACACCTCGCAGTCCTCGCAGTCCTCGCAGCCGGCACAGCCGGCCCAGCCGAAGCAGCCGGCCCAGCCGAAGCAGCCCGCGCGCCCGTCGAAGGTGTCCGACGCGGCAGACGCCGACGATGTGGTACCGCAGCCGTCGCAGAACGGGTCCACTCCGGACAGGCATACCCCGGCCGGCGACGACGCCCAGCCCCGGGCGGGGAAGCCCCATGCCGCTGCGGGCGTCCGCCGGCACACCGGTGGTTCCCGGCCCGCCAAGCGACGCGGCAAGGGCGGCCGTCCCGGAGGCCGACGGTGACCATCCCCGCGGTGACCATCCCCGCGGCGACTATTCCCGTCGGGAATCGGCGCCGGGCCCGCCCGGCCCGTGACCCGCAGACGTCCACCCGTGTAAGGAGCTGCTCTGATGACCGGTTCCGCATCTGACCTGGCCGCCGACACCACGGTCAGCGGAGTCGGACAGGCCGACGACCTGTCCGCACCGGCCACCTCCCGCCCGGCGCCTCCCGACGGACAGGACGGCCCCGCCCCGACGACGGCGAGCAGCCGGCAACGGATCGCCGACCTGGAGCAGGAGGGGGAGATCGCCGCCGACTACCTGGAGGCGCTGCTCGACATCGTCGACCTGGACGGCGACCTCGACCTGGACGTCGAGGGGGAGCGAGCCGTGGTCGCCGTCGTCGGGGACGGGCTCGACCTGCTGGTAGGCAGCCGGGGGGAGACGCTCGAAGCGCTCCAGGAGCTCACCCGGCTGGCGGTGCTCCAGAAGACCGGTGTGCGCAGCCGGCTCATGCTCGACGTGGGCGGGCACCGCGCGCAGCGGCGGGCGGAGCTGCGCGACCTGGCCACGGCGGTCGCCGAGCGGGTGAAGGCGGGGGCCCAGCCGGAGAAGCTCAAGCCGATGACGCCGTTCGAGCGCAAGGTCGTCCACGACCTGATCGCGACGATCGACGGCGTCGTCAGCGAGTCCGAGGGCGAGGAGCCCCAGCGCCGCGTGGTCGTCCTCCCCGCGAGCTGACACCCCGCCAGCCGGTGAAGGTGTGCTGAACGCCCCTTCCCGCGGGCCGGCATCCGGCCCTTCCACGCGCGGGGCAGCCACACGGGGGGGCTAGGAAGAGGATCGGCGGACGCAGGACGGCGAGCTCAGAGCCGTCGCGAGGCATGGGGCTGAGGGCCGGTGCCCGCGTCCACCGGTTCCTCGTCCAGACGCGGGAACCGGCGGGTCGAGGTACGGAATCTCCGGGGGCTGGGACGGATCGTGGTGTCCGCCGGCTGGCCCCGCCGGGCACCGGGGGATTACAGGGGATCGCGGCGGTGTGGGCGCGGGCGCCCACACCCACAAGCTGGCACCCGGCGCCTCCAGACCATGCCGGGACAGCCAGCACACCGGCCGGGCAGCTCCGTAACCAAAAGAACGAGTACGGAAGTGGCTGCTCCAGCAACCACTTGTTCCCTCGCTTTCATGATTCGGTTGTGCGACGGCGGGCAGGGCGGGATGGGTGGTCGCCCGGGTGGAGGTAGGAGCCGGGTCCCGGGCGGTTTTGTTCGGAGTGCGTGTCGCCGGGCGGCGGTACGGGCGGTGATGGGTGTGGTCCCGGAAGGATAGGCTTCCGCGCCCGCCGCGCCCGCCGCGCCCGCCGCGCCC
>NZ_CAKKTL010000204.1:0-9402 GCF_920664355.1 Protofrankia sp. CiP1_Cm_nod2 | reverse complement strand
GGGCCGGCGACCTGCGCGCGCTGGTGGTCGACGTGCTGGCGGGCACGGCGGTGCGCGGCCAGCAGGCGCGCCTCGCCGCGGGCCAGCCGGTGGAGCGGGCCGTCCGGGCGCTGCCCGGCGTCTGAGGACGCGGGCTTCAGCGGCCGACCCAGGCGTCACGGTCCTGGCCGAGCTCGCCGACGATCGGGGGCAGGCGGCCGCTGGCGATGTCGGCGAGCGTCACCTCGTCAAGGACCCGGCGTATGCTGACCCGCACGGCGATCCACACCTCCTGGAGATGTTTGGCGGCGCCTTCGTACACCGCCTCCTCCGGCCGGCGGCCCCGGACGCTGGCCAGTGGGCCGTCGGTGGCCCGGATGACCATCGCCACGGTGATCTCGTTCGCCGGCCGGCAGAGCCGGTAGCCGCCGTCGGCCCCTCGCCGGCTGAGCACCAGGCCGCTGCGGCGCAGGTCGGTGAGGATGTTCTCCAGGAAGCGCAGCGGCAGATCCTGCGCGGTCGCCAGCGTCTCACCCTTGACGAGGCCGCCGTTGGACGCGGCCAGGGTGAGCAACGCACGCAGGGCATAGTCGGCTCGCGCGGAGATCTGCATGCACCCATCTTGCCGGATCACTCAGCGTGACTGAGGCGGCAGCAGCCCCCGGCGGGCGCGCAGCCGGCGGTCGCCGGCGTTGAAGGCGGCGTCCACCAGCACCCCGATGATGAAGATCGTCATCATCATCGCCAGCACACCCACCGTGTCCAGCAGCTGCCGGCTGTCCTCCAGGTCCGAGCCGATGGAGGGATGGCCGGGGACGACGACGAGCAGCTCGCCGGCCATCAGGCTGCGCCAGGCGAACGCCCAGCCCTGCTTGAGCCCGGCCAGCACCGACGGCAGGGCCGCCGGTGCCACCACCAGCCGGTAGAGCTGCAGGCCACGCGCTCCCATGGTCCGGCCGAGCCTGGTCAGCAGGGGCGGGACGTAGTCGATGCCGCTGATGACACCGTTGGCGATCGACGGCGCCGCGCCGAGCACGACGACGAAGAGGATCGCGGACTCGGTGAGCTTGAACAGCATGATCGCCAGCGGGAACCAGACGATGGACGGCATGGTCTGCAGCGCCGTGATGAACGACCCGACCGCGGAGCGCAGCAGGGAGAACCGGGCCACGGCCACACCGACGATCCCGCCGATGAGGATGGCCAGCGCGTACCCGGCCACGGCCCGCTGCAGGGTGCGGGCTGCGGCCGACCAGAAGTCACCGGTGGTGACCCTCTCGGCCAGGTCCGACAGGGCCTCGCCCGGGCCGGGCAGCACATAGGAGGGCTTCCAGCCGCTCCACACCACGACCTGCCACAGCAGCAGGAAGATGACGACCGCGCCCAGCTTCGGCCAGGTCGCCGACCAGATCCTCAGCGCGCGCGGGGGACGGGGCTCGACGGCCGTCTCGAGGGCGTCGAGCCCGGCGAGCGCGGCGTCGACGTCGGCGGCCACATCGGCGTCGGACGCGACCGTGGCCTCAGTGGCCATGGCGGACCACCTCCTCACGCAGCCGGTCGGTGATGGCCACGGCCAGCGCGGCCACGTCGGGCGAGTCGATACGGCGGGGACGCGGCAGCCCGACGTCGAAGATCTCGGCCACCCGCCCCGGCCGGCTCGACAGCAGCACGACACGGTCGCCGAGGCGCACCGCCTCCCGCACGTCGTGGGTGACGAACAGGATGGTCACGCCGGTCTCCCGCCAGATCCGTTCCAGCTCGTCGTGCAGCAGGTCGCGCGTCATCGCGTCGAGCGCGCCGAAGGGCTCGTCCATGCACAGCACGTCCGCCTCCTGGGCGAACGCCCTGGCGAGGCTGACCCGCTGGCGCATGCCGCCGGAGAGCTCGTGCGGACGCTTGTCGGCCAGGCCGGCGAGACGCACCAGCCTGAGCAGCTCCTCGACCCGGGCCTTCCGGTCGGCCCGGGGGACGCCGCGGATCCTCATCGGCAGGGCGACGTTCCCCCCGGCGGTCAGCCACGGCAGCAGCGCCGAGTCCTGGAACATCAGCCCGACCTGGCGGCCGCCCACGTCGACCGTGCCGGACGTGGGCCGGTCGATGCCGGCGAGGATGCCCAGCAGTGTCGACTTCCCACAGCCGGAGGCGCCCAGCAGACAGACGAACTCCCCCGGCCGGGCGTCGAAGGAGACGTTGTCGAGTGCGTGGACGCGGTGTGAGCCGGACCCGAAGACCCGGCTCACACCGTCGATCCGGACCGCGCTCGCGTCGATGACAGCGGTCACTGGAAGCTGCTCCCTGCTCCTCCGGAAGGTGTAGCTACTGCGCGGCCACCGACGGCTTGCCGCTAGCCGTCAGCAGCGCGTTCACGGCCGTGAGATCGAAAATGCCGTTCAGGTCGGCCTTGGGCAGCAGGCCGAGCTCGGTCGCGTGATCGGCCGAGGCGACCAGCGACGACGCGACCGGGTCGACCGTGAACGTCAGGCGCTTCCAGGCCGGCTCGATGACGGCGTCGGCCAACGGCTTGCCGGACAGCTTCGCCAGCCCCTGGTTGGTCACGTCCCGGCCCTTGACCGGGTCGGCGTTGAGGGCGTCGACCGAGGCGGCGTTCGCCTCCACCAGACGCCTGACGATCTCGGGGTTGCTCTTGAGGTAGTCGGTGCGCACCAGCAGCAGCGTGGTGACGAACCTGCCGCCGGGCCATTCCGTCGCCTCGTCGACCAGCAGCTTCCCGCCGTCGGAGACCAGCCGGGACAGGGTCGGCTCGGGCACCCACGCGCCGTCGATGGCACCGGACTTGAAGGCGTCCACCGTGACCGTGTTGTCCTGCGGACGGATCTGGACGTCACCGCCGCCGCTCTTGTCGGTGGCCAGGCCGTGCTGCTTGAGGTAGTAGCGCAGGGCCACGTCCTGGGTGTTGCCCAGGCTCGGGCTGGCGATCGTCCTGCCCCGCAGCTGCTCGACCGAGGTGATGCCGCTCTTCACCACCAGCCCGGCGCCGCCGGAGGTCACCCCCGAGATGATCCGGACGGCCTCGCCCTTGGACTTGGTGAAGGTGTTGACCGCCGGGTTCGGCCCGATATAGGTGGCGTCCAGCGCACCGGAAATGAGCGCCTCGGATGCCTGGACGCCCGAGTTGAACGTCGAGGTCTGCAGTTTCACGCCCGGGCCGAGCTTCTGCGCGAAGATGCCCTGATCGATGCCGTAAACGGCGGGTGCGTGGGTGAGGTTGGGAAAATAACCGAGCCGCAGGGTGCCGGTCGGGCTGCCGCCGGTGTTGGCGGGCGTGACGGTCTTGTCGTCTCCCCCGCTCGAGCAGGCCGCCAGTGCCAACGCCAGCGCGCCGGCCGTGAGCAGTGGCGTGACCCGGCGCCACAGCCTCCTCGAGGACATGAGCCTTCCCTCCACCGTGGCAGCACACAGCGCCACGAAATTCGATAGAAGTGGTTGAGAAGGAGAGGATGCCAGACTTACGACAAGGTCGCCATCCCGGCTCTTTGTTCACAGAAACGATTGGAAAACAGCCGGTGGGGACTCGGCAGCGGACAGCCAGAACAGGCGGCCGGCGGACCGCCTGGAACAGACATCAGGAACAGACGGTCAGAAATCAGGAGCGGACGGTCAGAAAAGGATCGACGCGAAGGTCCCGGCCCGGTGGAAGCCCACCCGGTCGTAGGCCCGGCGGGCGGCATGGTTGTACTCGTTGACGTAGAGGCTCACCACGGGCGCGAGGGTGGCCTGCGCCAGCGCCACGACGCTGGCCGTGCCCGCCGTCCCGATCCCCCTGCCTCGCAGCTCCGGGGCCACCCAGACCCCCTGGATCTGGCAGACGTCCCCGGCGACCGCGCCGATCTCGGCTTTGAACACCACGCGCCCGTCCTCGATACGGGCGAAGGAACGGCGCTGGTTGACGAACTCGGCGACCCGGGCCCGGTAGAGCGCGCCGCCGCCGTCACGGACCGGGGACACCCCGATCTCCTCGGTGAACATCGCCACGCACGCCGGCAGCAGCACGTCCAGCTCGTCCGGCCGCACCTGGCGGACGGCCGGATCCGGAGCGGCCGCGGGCGGACCGGAGATCGCCAGCAGCGGCTGGTCCGCCCTGACCTCGCGGGCCGGCCCCCAGCCCGGTTCCAGGTGCCGCCACATCGCCAGCACCGTCTCGGCCACCCCGACGATCGAGGAACACCGGCGGCCCTGGCGACGGGCCCGTTCGGCGAACACCTTCGCCGACGCCGGGCCCGCCGCCACGGGCCAGAGGTTCGCCCCCGAATAGCACAGCGCGGCCAGCCTGCCGTCGACCACATGGCCCCACATCTGCGCCCCGAGCCGCCAGGGAGCGAGCCCGCACACCTGCACGCGGGAGGCGACGAACACGTCGGCGATCGGGTTACGTGCCAGCACCTCCCGCACCGCCGGCAGGTCGTGGTCGTCGAGCAGGCGGATGGGAGCGGAACGCAGCGGCAGGCCCATGGTCACGAGTATTCGAGGTTAGCTGGCCGAAACCGACGGTTCACCGGAAACGCCGTCAGCCTCCAGTTCCTCGGCCAGCCGCATGGCCTCCTCGATGAGGGTCTCCACGATCTGGGCCTCGGGCACGGTCTTGATGACCTTGCCCCGGACGAAGATCTGGCCCTTGCCGTTGCCCGAGGCCACCCCGAGATCGGCCTCGCGCGCCTCACCGGGGCCGTTGACCACGCAGCCCATGACAGCGACCCGCAGCGGCACGGTCAGCCCGTCCAGCCCGGCGCTGACCTCCTCGGCCAGCTTGTACACGTCGACCTGGGCACGGCCGCAGGACGGGCAGGAGACGATCTCCAGAGTGCGCTGCCGCAGGCCCAGGGACTCCAGGATCCCGATACCGACCTTGACCTCCTCGACCGGGGGCGCGGACAGCGAGACCCGCAGCGTGTCCCCGATGCCCTCGGACAGCAGTGCGCCGAAGGCCACCGCCGACTTGATCGTGCCCTGGAACGCCGGGCCCGCCTCGGTGACCCCGAGGTGCAGCGGGTAGTCGCAGCGCTGCGCCAGCAGCCGGTACGCCTGGACCATCACGACCGGGTCGTGGTGCTTCACGGAGATCTTGATGTCGGTGAAGCCGTGCTCCTCGAACAGGGAGCACTCCCACAGCGCCGACTCCACCAGCGCTTCGGGGGTGGCCCGCCCGTACTTGGCCAGCAGGCGCTTGTCCAGCGAGCCCGCGTTGACCCCGATACGGATCGGGGTGCCGGCGTCGATGGCGGCCCGGGCGATCTCCCCGACCTTGTCGTCGAACTCCTTGATGTTCCCGGGGTTGACGCGGACGGCGGCACAGCCGGCGCTGATCGCCGCGAACACGTACTTCGGCTGGAAGTGGATGTCGGCGATCACCGGGATCGGCGACTTCTTCGCGATGGCGGGCAGCGCGTCCGCGTCGTCCTGGCTGGGGACGGCCACCCGCACGATCTGGCAGCCGGCCGCGGTCAGCTGCGCGATCTGCTGCAGGGTGGCGTTGACATCGGAGGTGAGCGTCGTGGTCATGGACTGGACGGAGACGGGCGCGTCCCCGCCGACCGGCACGTTGCCGACGCGAATCTGCCGGCTGCGGCGCCGGGAGGCAATCGAGAGGGCCGGCGCCTCAGGCATGCCGAGAGTTACGGTCACGATGTCCTCACTGGCGTGTCGATGGTCACGAAGGTCAGAAACTGGACGAAAGTCACGAGGTGTTACCACTCGCCGGTTTCCGGATATCGGCGGCGTAAAAAGTTCTGATCACACCCTCGTTGACCGGCTAGTTGAATCTGATCGGGTTGATGATGTCGGCGAACAGGATGAGCAGGCTCAGTAGGGCGAAGGAGGCGACCATTACATACGCCGCGAACATGAGCTTCGCAAGATCGACACGTTTGGTCGGGCCCCGGTAGCCGGCGAGCCTGCGCACACCGTGGCGGGCCTGTTCGAAACCGAGCACCGCCAGGTGCCCACCGTCGAGCGGGAACAGCGGCAGCAGGTTGAACAGGCCGACCGCCAGGTTGACCCCGGCTACGAGAACGATGAAGTCGCCTATCCGCTGGCTCGCGGAGGAGTCCGGGGCGGACAGCAGCTCACCACCGACGCGGGCCGCGCCGACCACACCGACCAGCCCGTTGGGGTCGCGGTCGGGGCTGAACAGGTTCGTGAGCTCGCCGAGCCGGTGGGTGAGCGTGTCGTACATGCCGGTGACACCGCCGCCCATGACGCTCAGGGTCTTCGGCACGGCCGAGACCGGGTTGTACCGGACGGTCTCGTAGCCCTGTGCGATCCCGATCGCCCCGACGGGGTCGTTGCCGGCGAGCCCGGTCTGCCGGTCACGCATGACCGAGACCAGCTCCGGGTACAGCGTGACGGTCCGGCCGGCGCGCTCGACCACCAGGGGCGCGGCCCCCGCGCCGTGGGCGCGGATGAGGCGGGTGAACTGGTTCCAGCTGGTGACCGGCGTGCCGTCGAAGCTGACCACCCGGTCGCCCGCGCGCACGCCCGCGCGTTCGGCCGGCCCGGCCGGCGCGCCCGGGGCGCACCCGTTCGCCACCGGCACGCAGACCGTCCTGCCGACCGTGTTCTCGCTGGGGCGTGAGGTGCCCAGCGCCAGCAGCACGCCGTAGATCAGTACCAGCGCGATGACGAAGTGCATGAACGACCCGGCCACCAGCACGACGGCCCGCTGGTGGGCCGGCCGGGTGTGGAACGCCCGGTGGGCGTCGGCCGGGTCGATCTCCTCGAGCGGGGTCATCCCCTCGATCTTGACGAACCCGCCGACCGGCAGCGCCTTGATGCCGTACTCGGTCTCGCCCCGGGTGCGCGACCACAGGGTGGGGCCGAACCCGACGAAGAACTTCGACGCCTTCATACCGTAGTGACGGGCCGTCATGAAATGGCCGGCCTCGTGCAACAGGATCGAGACGAGCAGTGCCAGCGCGAACGCGACAATGCCGACTGCGTTGGTCATGGTGCGCTCACGCCCCGATCACAGCACTACACGCTTCTACTGGGTACCTCTCGGTCACGAAGGCATCACGTCTCGATCAGGCTCCTTGATCGATGAGGGAGCGCACCCGGGCGCGCGCGTCCCGCTCGGTGTCCAGGACCTCGTCCAGGCTCGGACGCTGCACCACGGTGTGCGCCGTGACCACCTCGGCCACCACGTCGACGATGCGCACGAAGGGCAGCCGGTGGTCGAGGAAGGCCGCCACCGCCTCCTCGTTGGCGGCGTTGAAGACGGCCGGCGCGGTCCCCCCGCGACGGCCGGCCTCGCGTGCGAGGTCGACGGCGGGGAACACCGTGGCGTCCAGCGGCTCGAAGGTCAGCGACTGCGCCCGGCGCCAGTCCATCGGGGCCTGGGCGTGCGGCACCCGGTCGGGCCAGCCGAGCGCGAGGGCGATCGGCAGCCGCATATCCGGCGGGGAGACCTGGGCGAGCGTGGATCCGTCGGTGAACTCGACCATCGAGTGCACCAGCGACTGCGGGTGGACGACCACGTCGATGTCGTCGTAGGGCACGCCGAAGAACAGGTGCGCCTCGATCAGCTCGAGGCCCTTGTTCATCAGGGTGGCCGAGTTGATCGTGACGAGCGGGCCCATGTCCCACGTCGGGTGCGCCAGGGCCTGCTCGGGTGTCACCTCGCCCAGCTGCTCACGGGTACGGCCACGGAACGGCCCACCGCTCGCGGTCAGGACGAGCTTGCGCACCTCGGCGGCCCGGCCGCCGCGCAGGCACTGGGCGAGCGCGGAGTGCTCGGAGTCCACCGGGACGAGCCGGGACGGGTCGCCGCCGAGGGCGTCGAGCACCAGCGGGCCACCGGCGACGAGCGACTCCTTGTTGGCCAGGGCCACCGTGCGGCCCGCCCGCAGCGCCGCGAGCGTCGGGGCGAGGCCCACCGACCCGGTGATGCCGTTGAGAACGACGTCGGACGGCCAGGCGGCGACCTCCGTGGCGCCGTCCGGCCCGGTGAGGATCTTCGGGATGGCGTACTCGCCGCGCCGGAAGCCCCGCCGGGAGGCCTCCGCGTAGAAGGCGAGCTGGAGGTCCTGCGCGGCGGAGGCACGGGCCACGCCCACCGCCTCGACGCCCAGCTCCAGCGCCTGGGCGGCCAGCAGGTCGACCCTGCCGCCGCCGCCGGTGAGCGCCACCACGCGGAACCGGTCGGGATTGCGTTTCACCACATCGATGGCCTGGGTCCCGATGGAACCGGTCGAACCGAGCAGGACAACCTCACGCGGGGACGGTGACTCGACCACGTGGACCATTGTCGCAGGCGTCATCCGGCTACGACGACACCTGTTCGCATGCCGACACCCGGCCCTGCCTGGGCAGGACCATCCGCGCCCGGAAGAGGGCGGCGGTCACCGTCGATATGGCATTTGTCATAGCCGCTGCCATAGCCGCGGCCTGTCGTCCCGGGTATCCCGATTTCCCGGACGCGGGGTTACCAGAAGTAGTCATCCGCCCGGCGGGGTGGTGGCCGGCGCCGGCTGCGGATGCCCCCGGAAGTAGGCCAGAGCGACCTCCGAGGCGCTGAACCGCGCGCGGGCCGCTCCGCTGGGCGGGTCGGCGTCGGGGTCCGGCCAGACGTGCCCGCCGCCCTGCACCGCCAGCAGGCCCACGTCACGCCCGCCCGGGCAGGCCGTGTAGATCAGCCGCCGCAGGGCGAGCGACCTGGTGTCGTCGATCCAGGGGGCCGCCGGGCCGCAGCCCACGAAGCCGGCGTAGCGGTCCAGCCTGGCCTGCACCGGCTCGGCTGCGCCGCCCTCCAGCGGCGTCACCGGGTCGCTCGCGCCGTGGATGGCCAGCAGGCTCGGTGCCGGGGAGGCGCAGGTGGCGGGCACAGCGGCGAAGGCCACCGGTACCACCGCGGCGAACACGCCGGGCAGCGCGCAGGCCGCGGCCACCGCCATGTCCGCGCCGTCCGCGAGGCCGGTGGCGAAGACCCGCCGGGCGTCCAGGCACATCCGCGCGGTCAGGTCGCCGACGAGCGCGGTCACGAAGGCCACGTCGTCCGGGCCGGCCGCGGGGCCGCGGGCGGAGTTCCACTTCCCGGCCACGCCGTCCGGGATGGCCACCGCGTAACCGGACCTGGCGCCGGCCTGGCCCAGATGGGTGTAGCCCTCCACCGCGGCGGCGTTCTCCCCGGCGGCGTGGAAGACGACGATCAGCGGGAGTGGTCTGGCCGGGGTGCTCACGGGGGGGACGGCAAGCTGATAACCACGGGTGTCCGCGCCGACCCGCAGCGTCTGATTGCTCGATCCGGCCGGGATGCTCTTGCCGGACACGCATCCGCTCACCACAGCCGGTGACGCCGACGCCCGCGGCGTACCGGCGCCAGCGCCGGCTCTGGCGCCGCCGACGGCCCCCGGCAGCACGCTGGCGGCGTCAGGGCCGCCCGCCGCGCCGTCCCGCTGCCCGGCCTCGGTG
>NZ_CAKKTL010000203.1:0-9418 GCF_920664355.1 Protofrankia sp. CiP1_Cm_nod2 | reverse complement strand
CCTGCGGGTCCACGACCAGGGGGATGTCGTCGGGAGTGAAGACATACGGGCGCAGGGGCAGGCTGCTCGGCCTGCCCGCGGCGAGCAGTCGCTCGTACCAGCGGGCTGGAGCACACCGCAGGACGTCCGCGTCGACCTCTCCATGGCGGCCAGCGTCGGTCAGGTGACCAAAGAAGTACCCGGCGACATCGCGAGTACGAGCATTGTAGACTTCTTCATGCAGAATTTCTGCATAGATCTGCTCGTGACAGAACTGCTGGCTACGTCTCCCGGGAGGTCGATCATGCTTCTCCGGTTCCGGGTGGCCAACCATCGATCCATCCGCGACGAACACGAGCTCTCGTTGATCGGCACCGAGCTCAACGAGGGGACCGCGCGCCCGACGTCGCTGACGTCCAAGGGACGGCCGGTGACGGTACTCCCCGTGGTAGGGGTCTTCGGGGCGAACGCGTCCGGCAAGTCGAATCTGCTGGCCGCCGTCTGTTTCATGAAGGATGCGGTACGCGGCTCGTTCGCGGACTGGGCGAAGACCCCTGGGAGCGTCCCCCGTGAGCCCTTCCGACTGGATCCGTCCTGCCGGGAGCAGACGTCGCTGTTCGAGGTCGACCTGCTGCTGGGTCGCACCCCCGTCCGCTACACCTACGGCTTCGAGCTCTCGGACGGGCGGGTCGAGGCGGAGTGGCTGCACGCCTACCCCCACGGCAAGCGCAACATCTGGTTCGACCGGGATGCCGGCCGGGCCGACGATGGCGGGGACGAATTCGTCTTCAAAGGCTCCGGGTTCAGAGGCAGGCGCGAGGATCTTGTCGCGTTGACCCGGCCGAACGCGCTCTTCCTCTCGGTAGGAGCCACGCTCAACGACCCGCAGCTCTCCGCCCTGCACCGCTGGTTCCTCGACAGCCTGTGGCCGGTCACCCCCGGCGCCGACACCGCGGCCCGCACGCGCTGGACCCAGCACCTGCTGACAGACCCGGAACAGGCTACTCATTACCATAACCGCATCGATCAAATGCTGTCCGTAGCCGATCTCGGCCTGGCCGGGATCGACGTCGACCACAACACCGGACAGGTCAGACTGCGCCACCGGACGCCGGACGGCGGAACCATCCCGCTGGACTTCCTGTCCGAGGAGTCCCTCGGCACCCACGCCTGGTTTGCCTTCCTCGGCCCCCTGCTGATGGCCCTGGACTCCGGCACCACCCTGTTGGTGGACGAACTCGACGCAAGTCTGCACCCCACCCTGGCCGCGGAGGTCGTCCGGCTCTTCCAGGACCCCGACGTCAACCCGCACAACGCTCAGATGATCTTCACGACACACGACGCGACCCTGCTCGGCAACGCAGTCCTTGACCGCCCGCTCGACCGGGACCAGGTGTGGCTCACCGTGAAGAAACACTCAGGCGCCACCGAGTTGTACCCGCTGACCGACGCCCGGCCCCGTAAGGAGGAGAACCTTGAACGCGGCTACCTGCGCGGCCGCTACGGGGGGGTCCCCCGGGTCACCGCCGGCGAACTCGTCCGTGCGCTCACCTGGCCGGCGACAAGGGCAACAGCGTGAGCGGACGCAACAGACAGCCTGACAGCCCACCTCCGGCGAAACGCCGCCGGAGGGGAAGCATGGAAGACATGCGTCCGCTGGACCGCAGAGCCACACGGCGCGAAGCTCTCCGCGACAGGGAGGGGACGGCTGTGGCGAACGCCCGGGCACTCGTCACAGCCTGCCCGCACGGTGCCTGTGACGCAGCACAGGCGCAGTACGAGTCGGTGGACAGAAACGCCGACGTGTCCCCGGCGGAGTGGTCGGCGCGCTCCGGGCACGCCCCCGGCTGCCCCGTCCTGGGCCGAGACCCGTCGACCGATGTCTGGCGGCTGCTCACTGCCCTGGGCATCGTCCGGTCTCCGGACCTGTCGCGCCGCCCGCGGCGGGACGGTCACGTTACGTTTATCTGAAAGGAATGGATCTCCAGGCCAGTTCCGGGAGGTGTGCCGTGACCACGGAGATGGTCGTTCCCGCCTGGATACACCTGCCGATCATGGAATCACATCCGGTCAGACATCCGCTCGGACCGGTTCCGGGGCGCGCAGCAGCGGGAGGAGCTGGTCGCCGATGCGGGCGGCCTCTTGCCGGTAGGGGGTGTCGGAGAGGACGAAGTGGGTGATGCCGAGGGCGGCGTACCCGCGCAGGGCGGTGGCCACGTCGTCCGGGGAGCCGACCAGCCAGGTGGTGCCCGCGCCGCCGCCGCCATACCGGCCGGGGGCGGTGTAGAGGCAGGAGTCGAGCACCTCGCCGCGTTCGGCGAGGTCGAGCAGCCGCTGCTGGCCGACGGCCCGGCGCCGTTCGGGGTCGTTGTGCTGATCGACCTCACGCGCCATCAGCGCCACCTTCGCCTCGGCGTCCCGCCAGGCATCCTCGGTGGTGTCCCGGACCAGGGTCGTGATCCGCAGCCCGAACTCCAGCGGGGCGTGGGCGCGGCCGACGAAGGAGCTCAGCGTCTTCAGCCGGTCGATCCGCTCGGCGATGCCCTCCAGCGGCTCACCCCAGAAGAGCTGGACGTCGGCCTCGGCCGCCGACACCCGCTCCGCGGCGGCCGAGGCACCGCCGAAGTAGAGCCGCGGGTGCCGGCCGCGCTCGGCGAGGTGTGGCCGCGGGCGCACTGTCGAGTTCTCGACAGCGAAGTACTCGCCACGGAAAGTGACGTCCTCCTCGGCCCACAGCCGCCGCACGAGCTGGAGGAACTCCCTGGTGCGGCCGTACCGGCGGGCCGGGTCGTGCTGCGCGTCGCCGTACGCGCCAAGGCTGTCCTGACCGCTGACGATGTTGATGAGCAGGCGCCCGCCGCTGAGCTGGTCGAGGGTGGCGGCGGCGCTGGCGAAGTGCGCCGGCTGCCAGTATCCGGGCCGGATCGCCGCCAGCGGCTGGAAGGTGGTGGTGCGGGCGGCCAGCGCGGTGGCCACGGTGAAGGTGTCCGGACGGCCCCAGCCCGTCCCGATGAGGGCGCCGCCCCAGCCATGGTCCTCCGTGGCGCGGGCGAGGTCGGTGGAGAAGTCGAGGGTTCCCCACCCGTCGCGGGTGTCGTCTCCGCGGTGCCCGGGCTCGACGGTGTTGGGGATGTACCAGAGGAACTCCGTGCTCATCTGAAGACCTCCTGCCTGAAGACCTCAGCCCCACCTGGTTCCGCACCGGTCCGCGCGCGGCCGGTTGAGGTATGCCCCGCCCTGTTGACCGCGCGGTCGTCATACAGCATTGAACATGCCGCCCGCCGGCACGGCTGAAGGATCCGGAGCGCCGTGCCGGCCGTATCGGCGCTCCGGGCGGCGGGTACGGGCGCAGGCCAGCTCGAGCCGCCGACACCGTGACAGACACGACAGACGCGACAGACGCGACAGAGGGCACGGGCCCACGCTTCTACACGGCATCGTGAACGCTTCCGCCCCGGGAAAGCCGGCCGCGCGCCGGGGCCGGCCGGCCGCGCGGCCGCGGCGACGCGGGACGCCGGGAACGCGCAGGATGTGCAATGGCACGACAGGCGGCGCGCGGACGCGCGGAGCCGGAACGCGTGTGACGTCAGAACGCGGGGGCGAGGAGGGACGGCGTGGGCCAGCGGGAGTTCGGCTCGATCCACAGCCACGGGCTGGTACGGGTGGCTGTGGCGGCCCCGCCGGTCGCGACCGCGGACCCGGCGCGCAACGCCGAGGGGACGATCGCGCTCGCCCGCGCGGCGCACGCGGACGGCGTCGACGTGGCGGTGTTCCCCGAGCTCGGCCTGTCGTCCTACGCGATCGACGACCTGCACCTGCAGGACGCCCTGCTGGACGCGGTCGAGGAGGCGGTGGCCGCCGTCCGCGAGGCCAGCCGCGGCCTCGGGCCGCTGCTGCTGGTCGGGGCGCCGCTGCGGCGGGGCGGCCGGCTCTACAACACCGCCCTGGCGATCTCGCGCGGCCGCGTCCTCGGCGTCGTGCCGAAGACGTTCCTGCCGAACTACCGCGAGTACTACGAGAAACGCTGGTTCGCTCCGGGAGCCGGTGTCACCGGCCAGGAGATCACCGTGGCGGGCGAGACCGTGCCTTTCGGCACCGACCTGCTGTTCACCGCCTCCGACCTGCCCGACCTTGTGATCGGTGTCGAGATCTGCGAGGACTACTGGTCCCCCATCCCCCCGTCCTCCTACGCGGCTCTGGCCGGGGCGACGCTGCTGGCGAACCTGTCGGCGTCGAACATCGTCGTCGGCAAGGCGGCCGACCGGGCGTATCTCTCCGCCGCCCAGTCGGCCCGCGCCGTCGCGGCCTACGTCTACTCGGCCGCGGGCCTCGGGGAAAGCACCACCGATCTCGCCTGGGACGGCCAGGGCACGATCCACGAGCTCGGTGAGCTGCTCGCCGAGTCCGAGCGGTTCGCCGACGGGCCGCGGCTGACCGTCGCCGACGTCGACCTCGCCCGTATCCGCCTGGAGCGGATGCGGACACCGACGTTCAACGACAGCGCGGTACTGGCCGGGCAGCCCGAACGCCGGTTCCGTACCGTCGCCTTCGAGCACCGTCCGCACCGGCGGGACGTCGGGCTGCGGCGGCACCAGCGCCGCTTCCCGTTCGTCCCCGACACCCCGGAGCGGCTCGATCTCGACTGCTACGAGGCGTTCAACATCCAGGTGCACGGCCTGGCCCGGCGGTTCCGCTCCGCCGGCGGCCGGACGATGGTGATCGGCGTCTCCGGCGGGCTCGACTCCACGCACGCGCTCATCGTCGCGGCCAAGGCGTGCGACCGGCTCGGGGTGCCGCGGTCGGCGATCCTGGGCTACACCATGCCCGGTTTCGCCACCGGGGAGGAGACGAAGTCGAACGCCTGGGCGCTGATGCGCGCGCTCGGCGTGACCGGCGCGGAGATCGACATCCGGCCCGCCGCCCGCCAGATGCTCGCCGACCTCGGGCATCCGGTGGCGGAGGGCGAACCGGTGTACGACGTCACCTTCGAGAACGTCCAGGCCGGGCTGCGGACGGACTATCTGTTCCGGCTGGCGAACTCCCACGGCGGCTTCGTCGTCGGCACCGGCGATCTCAGCGAGCTGGCGCTCGGCTGGTGCACCTACGGCGTCGGCGACCAGATGAGCCACTACGCGGTCAACGCGGGGGTGCCCAAGACGCTCATCCAGTACCTCATCCGCTGGACGGTGGCCTCGGGCCAGTTCGACGAGGCGGCCGGCCGGCTGCTGACCGCGATCCTGGGCACCGAGATCTCACCGGAGCTCGTGCCCGCGGACGCCGAGACCGGCGCGCTGCAGAGCACCCAGGACCGTATCGGGCCCTACGAGCTGCACGACTTCTTCCTGTTCCACATCCTGCGCTACGGGCTGCCGCCGTCGAAGGCCGCCTTCCTCGCCTGGCACGCCTGGCGCGACGCCGCGGCCGGACGCTGGCCGGCCGGTTTCCCCGCCGACGGCCGGCACGCCTACGACCTGCCGACGATCACCCGCTGGCTGAAGGTGTTCCTCTTCCGTTTCTTCGAGCTCTCGCAGTTCAAACGGTCGGCGCTGCCGAACGGCCCGAAGGTGTCGTTCGGCGGCACGCTCTCGCCGCGCGGCGACTGGCGGGCCCCGTCGGACGCGAGCGCGGCCGTCTGGCTGGCCGAACTCGAACGCAACGGCCCACCGGACACGACGCCGCGGCACAACCAGCCGCGCCCAGCCGGGCCCTGACAGCAACCATCCCAACGGTGGCGCCATGCACGCTGGGGCCTGGCTCGCCGTGCGCGCTGGGGCCTGGCTCGCCGCCCGCGCCTGACAGGTTCCACGAGCGCGCCGACACACGTTCCGCGCCCACGACGCGCCGGCCGAGTCGGCTCCACGACCGAGCCCCGCCCCCCTGGCCCTCCTCGACCGTGCGCCGTGGCAACGGCAGCCGTTGCGGGTGAACGACACCGTGAGCCCGTGGCCGGTGGCGGTGGCGATCCGGCCAGGTGCGTTGCGTGTCGCAGCATCGGCTATCGTGAAGTCATCGGGAAAAACGTGAAAAGGGGTCCGCGGATGGGCAGGCTGGTCCACGCCTCGCTGTTCCTGAGCTGGTGCCACGACGATGTCGCGGCCAAGCGGGCGCTGCTCGAGCAGCTTCACCTGGACGGCCTGGCCGGGGTGCGGATCGCCTGGTGGGAGGATTCCCACCTGCTCCTCGGCGAGGACTGGCGCCGGCAGATCCTCAGCCGGCTGGACCACTGCGACTACGGGCTGCTGCTCCTGAGCCCCGGCTTCTTCAGCAGCCGCTTCATCCTCCGCGAGGAGCTCCCCCGGCTGCTCGGGCCGAGCGCCGACAAGGTGCTGCCGGTGATGCTCAAGCGGGTGCCGTTGGACGGTTCGCACGATCTGCACGGGGTGGACGCGCGGCAGGTCTTCGCCGGTGCCGGCGGCCGCTGCTTCACCGAGACCCGGGGCGCCGGCCGGGAACGGTTCGCCCTGGACCTCGCCACGGCGATCCGCCGGCGTGTGCTGAGCGACGCCGCCTGATGGGGCGGCTGCCGCGCCGGGCGGTGCTCCGGCACCTCGACCGGCTCACCGACGACGTCACCCCCCGGCAGCTGTCCCGGCTGCGGGCCCTGGCCGACCTGATCGACGACGACGGCCGGATCCCGATGCCGCGGGCGCTGGACGCGGCCACGCCCGGCGGCAGCGACCAGAAGGCGCAGGACGCGTTCCGCAAGTTCCGGGCCGCGCTCGACGATGCGGCGGCCGCGGCCGGCGTCGAGCTGCGGCTGGTGAGCGACCAGCGGAAGGCCCCGCCGGCCGACCGGTTCTGCTGGTTCGAGGGCGCGGACGCCATCGGTGACGAGATCGCCGAGCGGTCCCAGCGGGAGGCCGCTCGCGGGACGGGCGACGAGCCGGTGCCGGCGACGGTGAGCGAGGTGATCCGCGGGGTTGTGCACGTGGAACGCGGGGTTGTGCATGTGGAGACGGCGCTGGAGGCTTCCGACGCGGTGCGGCGGCGGGAGCGGCAGTTCGTCGAGCTGCTGGCCGAGCAGCTGGCGGCGCGTCCCGGCTACCGGCTCACCAGCGCGTCCGACATCGCGCTCGGGCTCGCGGTCGACAGCGAGCGGCGGCGGCTGCGGGAGGCGGCCGACGTGGTGGTGGAGCTGGACAGCGCCGCCGCGCGGCGGCACGCGCACCCGGGCTCGACGGCCCGCCGACCGATCCGGGTCGCCCTCGAGGGAGTGGCCCGCGGGGCTGAGCCGGCCGGGCCGGCCGGGCCGGCCGGGGACGTGCTGCACGGCGCCGGCCAGCCGTTCAGCCAGCGCACGCAGCGGCCGGCGCGGCTGGAGTTCGTCGAGATGGTGCTGGGGCTGATCGACGACCGGCTGGGTGAGCCCGGCACGCCACGGCCCGAGCCGGAGGGGTGGGCTCGGCTGCTGGCCGACCGGCACGCGCTGGACAGCGAGCCCGGCACGCCATGGCCCGAGTCGGAGGGGTGGGCTCGGCGGCTGGCCGACCGGCGCGCGCTGGACGTGGAGCCGGTGCCGCCGAAGGCCGGGGAGACGTCGCTCGCCGCCGACGTCCTGGCCGCGGCGGGCCCGCGGCGGTTCAGCGAGCCGGTGCCGGCGGTGGAGCGGCTGCTGGTGTGGGCCACCGACACCTCGGCGGCCGCCCGGCACCTGTGCGCGCTGCTCGGCGACGTCGGCATGGGCAAGACCACCACCGTCAAGCTGCTCACCCAGGCGCTGCTGGATCTCCGCGGCGACGACCGCTCGGCGCCGTTGCCGATCCTGTTCGACCTGCGCGACCTGCCACCGGCGCTGGCCAGGGAGGGGGCGGGCCATCCGAGGATTCTGGAGGCGCTGCTGGCCGCCGGGGACCTCGGCACCGGCCCGTCCGCCGCGCAGGTGCTGGACCTGGTCGCGGCCGGCAACTGTGTGCTGATCTTCGATGGGCTGGACGAGGTGCTGGTGCACCTGGACCCGCACGCCGGCCAGGTGTTCACCCGCCGGCTGTGGCGGGCCACCGAGGATGCCTGGCGGTCCCGGCCGGCCAGCCAGCGGGCCGACCGGCCGAGCCGGCTGCTGCTGTCCTGCCGCACCCACTACTTCCGCTCGATCCGGCACGAGACCACGCACTTCACCGGCCAGCACCGGGACGGCCCGGCCGGCCCCGACTACCTGGCCCTGCTGATGCTGCCGTTCGACGAGGAGCAGGTGCGCGCGTACCTGGCCGCCAACGTGCCCGGCGCGGACGTCGACCGGCTGCTGGAGCTGATCGACAGCGTGCACAACCTGCGTGAGATCGCCGAGCGGCCGCTGACCCTACGGATGATCGCCGAACAGCTGGAGACGGTGGAGCACGCCAAGCTGGCCGGCCGCACCGTGCGCGCGGTGGACCTGTACGCGTCGTTCGTCATGCAGTGGCTGGAGCGGGACGACGGCAAGCACTCGCTGTTACCGGAGCACAAGCAACTGCTCATGGAGCACCTCGCGGCACAGCTGTGGCGGTCGGGCCGCACGACGTGGGAGGTGGCCGACGTCGAGCAGTGGCTGCTGGAGTTCCTGGCCGGCCGGCCCGACCTGGAGCTGCACTACCCGGCCCGGACACCCGACCTGTGGAAGGAGGACCTGCGCACGGCGACGTTCCTGGTCCGCCGGGGCGACGACACGTTCGGGTTCGCGCACACGTCGCTGCGGGAGTACTTCCTCGCCCGATATCTGGGCCGGGCGCTGGAACTGCCCGCGGAACAGGCGCGCGAGCACTGGCAGCTGCCGGTCCCCAGCCCCGAGACCCTCGACTTCCTCGGCCAGTGGCTGGCAGGACGCGACGAGGAGAGACATGGCGAAGGGAAGCATTCCCCTCACATCGCCACGCTGGCGGAGCTGGCCGCCCATGCCCCGGCGGGCCGGGCTGACGCGGCGGCGGTGCTGGCCTTCGCGTACAGCCTGGCCGCCGCCCGTGGCGGCCACCCGGCCCACCGCCCGGCCGGCGCCGTCCTGGCCGGCGCCGATCTGGCCGGCTGGTGGATCGACGGCGGCGGCCGGCGGCTCGACCTGCGCGGGATGTCGTTCGCCGGAGCCGATCTGACCGGAGCCGTGATACGCGACGCCGACCTGTCAGGGGCCGACCTGGCCGGCGCGAACCTCACCCGGGCCGAAATACACGACACCGACCTGAACGCGGCCGATCTGCGCCGCACCGGTCTCGCCGGCACGCTGTTCCGACGCTGCGACCTGAACGCCGCCCACTGGGCCGGCTCCACCGCCCACCGGACGCAGGCCCTGCTGTGCCGTTCAGCTCCGAGCACACGCCGGCCGGGCTGGCTGGTGGCACCGACCAACGCCCCCCGCCGAGCCGACGCCCGGCTGTCGTCCTTCACCGGCCACACCAGCCTGGTCACCCACGGGGCGTGGAGCCCCGACGGCACCCACATCCTCACCACCAGCTACGACAACACCGCCCGT
>NZ_CAKKTL010000202.1:1516-9886 GCF_920664355.1 Protofrankia sp. CiP1_Cm_nod2 | reverse complement strand
GCCCGGCGGCCAGCGCCGCGGCGCCGGCGCAGCAGCCGGCGGCAAGTGCCACGGCCAGCATCACCGACCACCGGCGGCGGCGCGGAGCAGGTCAGGGCGCGGCCCGCCGCGCTCGGCGAGCATCCGGTCGAGAACCCGCGCCCCGGCCCCGGCCACGACGACCTGGGGAGTGTCCAGGTAGCCGTCCCCGTGGCCGCTCCCGCTGTCCCGGGGGTCACGCGACGGCGGGCGCCGGCGCAGGCACAGAGCGTCCAGTACATGCACAAGCCCGCTCTGGTCGCGGAAGAGCACGCCGATCTCGCTCAGCCGACGGATTCCGTCACGATCTCGCCTGAGGTGGACGATGGCCTGCACCGCCGAGGCGAGCTGGCTGTGCAGGGCCGTCCGGTCCAGGCCCGCGAGCGCGGCAAGCGCCTCCATCCGGGCTGGCAGATCGGCCGCCGCGTTCGCGTGGACGGTGCTCAGCCCGCCCTCATGACCAGTATTGAGCGCGACCAGGAGATCCACGACCTCGGCGCCGCGGACCTCGCCGACGACGATCCGGTCAGGCCGCATCCGCAGTGCCTGACGTACCAGATCCCGCAGGTCGATACCGCCCGCGCCCTCGATGTTCGGCGGCCGGGACTCCAGGCGGACGACGTGCGCCAGGTCCACGACGAGCTCGGCGGTGTCCTCCACGATCACGACCCGGTCGGCGGGGTCGACCCGGCCCAGCAGCGTGCCCATCATGGTCGTCTTGCCCGAACCGGTGCCGCCGGTGACCAGGGTGGCCAGCCTGCCCCGCACGAGCGCGTCCAGTGCCTCGGCCATGGCGGGGGCGACCGTGCCGGTCGATACGAGATCGTCCAGGGTGAACGGACGCGGCCGTGGGATCCGCAGGGACAGGCAGGTGCCCGTGACCGCGACAGGCGCGAGCACGGCGTGCAGGCGGGTGCCGTCGCCGAGGCGCGCGTCGGTGAACGGGGTGGCGGCGTCCAGGCGCCGGCCGGTCGCGGCGGCCAGCCGGACGGCGAGCCGGCGTACCGCGTCGTCGTCGGGGAAGGTGATCCCGCACCGCTGGAGGCCGCTGCCGCGGTCCACCCAGACCTCCGCCGGCCCGTTGACCAGGATGTCGGTGACGAAGGGGTCGGCCAGCAGCGGCTCAAGCGGGCCGGCACCGACAAGCTCCGACTCCAGCGACCGGTAGAGATCCAGCGAGTCGCCGTCGGCAGGGCCGGTTTCGGCCCGGACGGCCGCCGCGATGCGCGCGGACGTCATCGCGGCGCCGGAGCCGACCAGCCGTCGGCGGATCCCGGCCAGCAGCTCCTCGTCAGGGTGCGCGGCGTCCGCGGTGCCGGGAGGGACAGCGGTGCCGGGAGGGACAGCGGCCGGCATCGTCAAGGGGCGTTCCGGGCCCCTCCGCTGGACAGTGATGTGATCGTGGGAGTGGTATGGCGCGGCCCCGGGCGTGGAGCGCTCGGCGGCGGAATACTCGTTCATGCTGCCACGTCCGGACGGGCCAGGCCGAGGTCGTCGAGGATCCGGCCGCTGACCCGGGCCAGCGAGCTGCGGCGCCGGCCGCCCGGCGGTTCGCCCCGCTCCAGCCCGGAGGCGAGGCCCTGGTCGTGCCGTAGCGTCCCGGCCACCGGCAGCCCGAGCGCGTCGGAGACGACATCGGCCTGCAGCCTGGCCGGGCCTGGCAGGCGCACAACGACACGGACGTCGGCACAGTACCGGTTGACCGTGTCGCACACCCGGCCGGCGGCGGCGACTGCGCGGACCTCGGCCGGCACGACCACAAGGATGAGCTCGGCCATCTGCATGGCCGCGGCCGCGGTCAGGTCGGGAAACCGGGGAAGGTCGACCACCAGCAGATCGTTCCCGCGCCGGACACTGGCCATGGCCGAGGTCATGACGGACGGTGTGATCGCCGTCGGGCTGGTCCTGTCCCAGGAGAGCACGGGGAGTTCCCCGAGGCAGGGCAGCACCCCGGTCAGTGCCCGGCGTGGCAGCCGGCCGTGGGCGGACACCAGATCCGGCCAGCGCATCCCGGGCCGCTCCTCGATACCGAGGGCGAGGTCGATGCCGCCGCCGAGCGGGTCGGCGTCCACCAGGACCGTGTCGTGGCCACGGCGCAGGGACGCGAGGGTCAGCGCGATCGCGAGGCTGGTGGCCCCCGCGCCGCCGCGGCCGCCCACCACGCCGATCATGGTGCCGTACCGCTGGTCCGGTTCGGTGGCGTCGACGAAGACGTCGATCAGCCAGTCCTCCGCGTCGGGGAGGAAGGCGACATGCTCGGCGCCGAGCCGGACCGCGGCCTCCCACACCCCGCCGTCGTCGAGGTCGGAGCTGACCAGCACGATGCCCGGACGCCGGGGGAGCCCGAGCGCGACGCAGGACGGCACCCGGTCGGCCCCGACGAGGATGAGCGGGGCGCTGTTCCAGTACCGGCGGGCGAGGTCGGCGTCGGCCACGGCGTCCACGGTGGCTCCGGCCGTCGCGGCGAGCCGCAGGAGATCGTCGAGCAGCGGCGGTTCGTCGGTGACGACCAGCGGCCGGGCACCCGGCCCGGGTTCGGGAGCGAGGCTGGGGACGGGCGGTGCGGATGTCATGGCAGGGCCCTTCTGTCGTCGGATAGTGGGAGCCGTCGGATAGCGGGGACGGACGTCCACCATGACGCACATCGGGCCTGTGGATAATTCGTTCTCCACAGCCTCCGAATATGTTCTAATAAAGGATTTTCGGGCCGGTAATGATCGATCTACGTCGATGACGTCGACAGTCCACCGACGCCGATCCACCGACGCCGATCCACCGACCCGTTAATCTGTTGAGGCGGGCCGCTGGCTCGACGGCCGGACCGTGGTAGGATCGCCCCCGAGGTGAAGGCGCGGCTCGGTGGCTCGAGCCGCAGAAGCCGAATGCGGAAGAGTGCGCGTGCGGAAGTTGAGCGCGGAAGAGCGAGCATGATGCCGCCGGTCTGGATGGTCGTCCGTAACAGTCGCTGGTCAATGCTGGGTGACCATCCGGACGCGAGGCCGTGTGATCGAGTATCTGGTAGAGGCGGCCGGGGTCGCGTAACCTCGTGCAATTTACATTACTCTGAGTTATTTATGCTGGTCGCAGCACTGATCCAAAATTGATCAAATCTTTCGATCAAGTAAGGAGGATGCGGTCACGAGGCTCTTGACTTTTAGTTCGCCCGGACGACGGCCTCACAGATGGCTAGGGATTCACGGGCACCCAGTTCCAGCGCGTGGGCGTAATAAATGATCCATCGACGGACGCCTTCGGCGCCCGCTCCGGCGTAGGCACGGGCGGCGTCGGCATAGCCGTCGGTGGGCACGTTACCGGTAGCCGTATTGCGGGTAGCCGCATTTCTGGCGGTCATATCAGCGGTGGTCGTGTCGCTGATAGCCGTCGCGCTGGTGGTGATACGGCCGGATTCGACGTGGCCCACATCCGTCGCGGTCACGGCTTTCGGATCGAGACCGCGGCTGATGAGCACCAGCCGTCCGGCGGCCCGGGCGATGATTCCATCGAACGTACCGAACGGGCGGATGGTCAGCAGTTCGCCTTCCACGATCGCGGCCACGAGAATCGCCGGCGCGGAAGTCCGGGCCAGCAACAGTTCGGTGAGCCCGCTCAGCCGCGCGGCGGTCTCGGCAGGCGAGGGCGCCGGCCCCAGACCGAGGGGGTCTGCCGGATCCACGATGGCCGCGACGCCCGTTCCCCCGGCGGGCACCGCTGTGGGCGAGCCGCCGGAAGCCACCTGACCGCTGGAACCGGAAGCGGCCGGCCGGCCGGTGTGGGAGACGGGCGCGGGTGAAGCGTCCGCGGGCAGGAGGTCCGCGGACGAAGCAGGCGAGGCGGTGGGATGCTCCCGCTCTCTTGGCCGGCCGAGGTCGATGTCCGCGATGAGGCCGCGGGCGACAAGCACGTGCATCCGGGCGAGTGCCTGTCGCGGTGCCCGCTCCCAGGCGCCGCGCAGCGTCCCCAGTTCGGCGTAAAGCCGGATCGCGCCGAGTGTGACGTCGATGTCAAGGGCCCCGGCTGTGCCCGCCAGGCCACCGGCGGGTTCGTCACCCGGCTGTCCACCGGCCCCTTCGTTCGCGTCGGCGGCCGAGCCGCTGGCACCGCTGCCAGCGGTGCCAGCGGGGGAACCGGCACCGGGCGTCGCCGCTGGCAGGGCACGGTTCAGGCGCGCGCGCAGGGCCTCCAGGCCGACGTCGTGACCCTCCAGGGCAGCCGATGCCCGAGCGGCCCGCAGCGACACCTCGGTCGTCACCGCGGCGCTGCCGCGACGCATGACCCGGTGGCGCAGCAGGGCGTCGACGGACGACCGGGCCGCGGTGACCGCGTCGTGAACGCCCGGCAGAACGGTGAGAAGAGCGAACGGATCCGACCCGGTGGCTGCGGTCATTGTCCGTACGCTACCGGGTCACCTCCGGACGGACATCCGGTCGCGTACGGGCCCGCGGCCGGCCCGCCGCAGGCCGGCAGCCCGCGGCCGGTCCGGGCAAGGGGGCGGATGGGAAAGATCCTCGTTCGGTCGTCACGCCCACCGACGTCCATCAGGCCCGGTCGCGACGGCCCGAACCGGCCGGGTACGGGCATCACAATATATCCGGGCCGCGCGCCGACGCCGGACGCGGCAGACTGCGCAGAGAACGCCTCAGCAACGAACGCTTCAGCAGCCCGGAGGCGGTACCGGTCCCGGATGTCGCAGAACCGGGGAACAGCGGATCACAGGGAGGCCCACAGCCGTCTCGGACATTCCGCAACCGCGCTTGACGACCATGGATGAACGGTGGATGTGTTGAGCTGTTGCCATCGGGCACCATGTGGTGACCTGGACGCTGTCAGGCGGCCCGTGACGCTGTGCCCAGCGTCAGGCGGTAGCCACGTCCATGCCGGTGGAGGACAGCCCGTGCCCAGAAGGAGGATCAACGGTGCCGACCCCTACACACGACCGCTCAGCCGGTCGGGAGGCGACGCTCGGCGAGCTCGTCGCCGTCGCGACACGGGACATATCACTACTCGTCCGGCAGGAGATCGATCTGGCGAAGGCGGAGCTGTCGAAACAGGCCGTGTCCGCCGGGCTCGGCGCCGGGCTCCTGGCCGGCGCGGCCGGCCTCGGGTTCGGCGCGCTGATCGCGATCACGATCGGGCTCGGTGAGCTGTTCACCTGGGCCGGCGTGGAGCGGTTCTGGTCGTACTTCCTCACGGCCCTGCTCTTTGTGCTCGTCGCATCCCTGCTGGCCCTGCTCGCGGCCACCCGGCTGAAGAAACTGTCGCCCCCGGAGCGCACGTTGCAGACGGTCAGGGACGATATCGCCTGGCTGAAGCACCCGACGGCGATCGTCGGGTCCAGCGTGAACCATGCCGGCGCGCACCGTTCCGACGGGAATCCGCTCAGCCACCGGGAGGACACCGTCCCCGTCCGCTGAACCGCTCGTCGAGCCGGCTCGTCAGTTGAGCCAGTGAGTCGGCTCGTCAGAGACGGACCGGTCGCGGGCGAGCTGGCCGCAGGTGGGCCGGCCGGCCGAACCGGTCCGCTGACGCGCTCCGGCGGACGCCCCGGGCCCACCTGGCACGGCGGACATGCCGTCCCGAACCGGCTGTCTGTCATGCTGACGTGTGATGGAGGCTGCCGTTCCCGAGCCCGGCGTCGTCCTTGTGGATGGCCCGTGGCATCACCGTGACGTGTCCGCGAACGGCACCCGGCTGCACGTGGCCGAGCTTGGCGAGGGCCCGCTGGTGCTGCTGCTGCACGGGTTCCCCCAGTTCTGGTGGGGCTGGCGCCATCAGCTCACCGGGATCGCCGCTGCCGGCTACCGGGTGGTCGCCGCCGACCTGCGCGGCTACGGGGCCAGCGACAAGCCCCCCCGTGGCTATGACGCCTTCACCCTGTCCGACGACGTCACCGGGCTGGTACGGGCCCTCGGCGAACGGGATGCTGTGATCGTCGGGCACGACTGGGGCGGCCTGGCCGGATGGACGACCGCGGCGCTGTGCCCCCGTCTCGTGCGCGGGCTGGTGGTGCTCTCCATGCCGCATCCGCTGCGGACCCGGCACGAGATGCTGGCGAACCTGCGCGGGCAGGGTGCCGCCGGCCGGCATCTGATCACCTTCCAGCTGCCGTGGCGCCCGGAGCGGGTACTGGTCGCCGACGACGCGGCCTATGTCGGTGAGGTGCTGCGGGCGTGGGGCGGCCCGGGCTATCCCGACGCCGAGACGGAGGCCCGCTATCGCGAGGCGATCCGGATTCCCGGGGTCGCGCACAGCTCGCTGGAGTACCACCGTTGGGTCTTCCGGTCGTTGTTCCGGCCGGACGGGGCCCGTTTCGCCGCCGCGTTGCGCCAGCCGGTGTCCGCCCCCACCCTGCAGCTGCACGGGCGCCTCGACAGGTTCATGCTCCCGTCCACCGCGCAGGGCTCAGGGCGCTACGTCAGCGGCCCCTACGAGTGGAAGCTGCTGGACGGGGTCGGCCACTTCCTCCCGGAGGAGGCCCCGGACGTCGTCACCAAGGAGATCCTCTCCTGGCTGGCGCGGTGAGGCCACCCCGTCCGGCCGCGGCTCCCGTCCGGTCACAGATCCTGGCCGGCTGCGGCTCCCGGCCAGTCGCGGCTCCCGGTCAGTCGCAGCCTCGGGTACTGACGGCGTTGGTCGTGGTCTGACCGGCGGCGGCCAGGTCGTCCACCTCGGCGCTGGTCAGCACGTACCCGGTGTCCGAGTCGTTCGTGGCGGCGGCGAACACCACGCCGTAGACGGCGCCCTGCTCGGACAGCAGCGGCCCACCGGAGTTGCCCGGCAGCACCTGCCCACGGACGGCGTATATGTCACGGAGCACCGTGCCCTGGGAGTAGATGTTCGGGGCCCTGGCGGTCTGGCGGTTGCGGATACGGGCCGGCGCGGTCGTGTACGGGCCGTCCTGGGGGTATCCGGCGACGATCGCGTCGTCTCCCGCACGGCCGGGCGGGTTGTTCTGGAAGGGCAGCGGCGTCCGGCGCAGGCCGGGCACGTAGAGGACGGCGATGTCGGTGTCGGGGTCGAACAGCACGACCCTGGCCGGCAGGGTGCTGTTGCCCACCTCGACCTGGGGCCGGGTCACCCCGGCGACGACGTGGGCGTTCGTCATCACCCGTTCCGTCGCGTAGACGAAGCCGGTGCCTTCGACCCGCTTGGAGCACGATGGCGCGATCCCGCGGATCTTCAGGATGCTGTTCGCCGCGGCCTGCACGGCCGGGGTGTTCTCGGCGGTGGTGTCGGGTGGTTCGACCGGCACGATCTGCCCTCCGCCGAGACCGGAGAAGACCTCGGGGAAGCCGTTCTGGTCGACGAGCCTGCGCAGGTCGGCGAAGGCGTCGCGCACGGCGTTCGGCATGGCCGCGTCGACGGTCCGCAGGACCTCGGAGCGGCGGACGTGCTCGGCGAGGGTGGTGAACGGGGACCGGTCGACCGCCGTTGCCAGCAGCCACGCCACGAGCAGCACCGAGATACCGGAGAGCACCGCGCCAGCCACCGAGTCGACGGTCTGGCCCGGCCGCCAGGTGAGCCGGTCGCGTAGGGCCGCCCCGAGCGCCGTGGCGGCGATCTGCCCGATCAGGGCGAGGCCGAGGACGACGAGGATGCCGATGAGGGGGCCCTGCGACTCCGCGTTGATCATATCCGCGAACGGTGTCGCTATGTGCGCGCCGAGGACGCCGCCGCCGAGGAACCCGATGAAGGACAGCGCTCCGACCACGAAGCCCTGCCGGTAGCCGGACACGGCAAAAACGATCACAGCGATGACCAGGACGAGGTCAAGGATGTCGAACACCTTCGGCTGCCCGGTATCCGCTAGCCGACCGTCAGCGTGCCGTGCATGTTCGGATGGATCGTGCAGAGGAACGAGTAACTGCCCGGTTTGTCGATGGTGAACGTGACCGACTGTGATGTGCCTGCCGAAGTGACGCTGGTGCGGGCCTCGGGGATCTCCGGGATCACGAAGTTGTGCGGGGCGGAGCCCGCCGGCACCGTCAGGTTTACCCGGATCTTCCCAGGCCGGGCCGTCAGGGCCGAGGGGGAGAACTCAAGGGACGCGGTGCCGACCACGTCGAAGACCTGGACGCCATTTTCGATCTTTGGCGTGGCGGTGGCGGCGGCCGAGGGCGGGCCGGCCGGTGTGTCGCTCCCACAGCCGCTGAGCCCGAGCCCGAGCACAACGACGGCGAGCATGAGGGCCAGCGTGCCCGGGCGGGCCGTTCGACGGCGGCCCGGCCTGCCGGCGCTGGGCGCCAGGCCCGGGAGAGCATCCGGGCCGGTCATTACGCTCATTGCTGCCTCCGGTCCTTGTCGCCCTTCGCCGACGGCCGTCCGTTTAAGGGCCGTCCGTTTAAGGGCCGTCCG
>NZ_CAKKTL010000202.1:0-1127 GCF_920664355.1 Protofrankia sp. CiP1_Cm_nod2 | reverse complement strand
GAACACTGTCGTCCCTGGTGTCCGGGCCGGGCGCGGATCTGTCATCGATCTGTCCGTGGAGCTGGGTGGGTCGCGGGGAGCACCGGGGACTTCGGCCCGCGCAGCCCGCCCGGTGGGCCGAGGCCCGTCCGGTGGGCCGAGGTCCCGACTGGTCACCGGCCGGGCTGACGGTACCGCCCGCGGGGCGGCTCACCCGGAGCGGGCCTGCGGTTCCGGCGGTCTCCACGAACGGTTGTGACGCTGCGTGTGCGTCCGGGTGGTTCATCCGGAGTCGTCCGTCGGCTCCGAGGCCCGGCCGGGGCAGGTGGACGCCGGCCGGGCGTCCACCGTGGGTGCCGGCGGGGTGCCCGTCACCGGCGACTCGACCTGTTCGGCGGGCAGCCAGAGGCGCTCCCAGCCGCCCATCCGCAGCAGCGCGTCGATCAGCCCGCCGGTGAAGCCCCAGATGAACATCTCCTGGACGCGGAAGGCCGGTCCCAGCGCGCCCGTCCTGCGATGACGGACCTGCAGCCGGTTCGCCGGGTCGGCCAGGTGGGTGATCGGTACCCGGACGACCGCGGACGTCTCGCTCGGGTCCACCGGCGCGACCGGGCACGGTGTGTGCCACCACCCCAGCACCGGCGTCACCAGGAAGTGGCTCGGCGGTATGTAGAGGGCGGGGCCGGTGGCCAGGAGCCGCACGCCGGTCGGGTCGAGGCCGACCTCCTCCCTGGCCTCCCGCAGCGCGGTCGCGGCCGGGGAGGTGTCGGTGGGGTCGGTCGCCCCGCCGGGGAAGGCCGACTGGCCGGCGTGGCTGCGCAGGCTCGCCGCACGTTCGATGAGCAGGATGTCGGGCCCCTGGGGGCCGTCGCCGACCAGCATGAGGACGGCCGCGGGACGCCCGTCGGCCGCGTGCAGCCCGGTCCAGGAAAGCTGGTCGGGATGGGCGGTGCGCAGGGCCGTCGCCAGGCCCGCGAGCCAGGCGGGCACGCCGGCCCCGGCCAGGCTGTCCGTTCTGGCCGGGCTTCCTGTCGGGGCCGCTTCGGCCGGGCTTCCTGTCGGGGCCGGGCCGGCTGGCGGCGCGGGGCTGCCCGCCCCGGCCAGGCCGCGCGCTCCCGCCAGGTGGTGGCCTCCCACCGGGCCGGGCC
>NZ_CAKKTL010000201.1:0-9603 GCF_920664355.1 Protofrankia sp. CiP1_Cm_nod2 | reverse complement strand
GGTCCGGCCGGGGCACGCTGCGGCAGCGGTCCGGCCGGGGCACGCTGCGGCAGCGGTCCGGGGCGCTCCGGCGGGGCAGCGGCCCTCGGCCGGGCCGGCAGCGGATGCGGGGACGTCGGGGCCTGGCGCTGGAACCACGCGGAGACCGAATCGAAGATCGGGGTCGTGTCGTTGTCCTCGCCGTCCCGGTCGGCGGCCGGCTCCTCGGCACCGTCGGTACGGGAGGCCCGATCGACACTGTCGCCATAGGGCACGTCGTCACGGTAGGAGCCGTCACGGTAGGAGCCGTCACGGTAGGAGCCGTCACGGTAGGAGCCGTCACGGTAGGAGCCGTCGCGGTAGGAAACGTCGTCACGGTAGGAAACGTCGTCGCGCGCGGTCGGTGCCCGCTCCGTCCGGAAGTCGGGGCGCGGGCCGCCGCCCGCCGGGATGCCCGTCGGTAGTTCCCCGGTCTGGCCGCCGGTGACGGTGGGCTGGGAATAGGCGGCCGGCGGGGGAGCCTGCCGGCCGAACGGGAGCGTGTCGGGAGCGGGCACGACCGGTGCGCTGTCCGTGGTGATCCGGTCTGTCGGCCCGGGCGGGGCCGCTCCGGTCAGGTCGATGCCGCCGGTGCCCGGGGAGGCCGGGCCCACCGGATCCAGGTGCGCCGAACTGGTGCCGCTGGTGCCGCCGGCGAGGTCCAGGTAGGTCGCGCCGGTGCCCGGGCCGGAGGGGGTCCCCGCGCCCGGTCCCCGGGGGATCTCGTAGCTGCCGGTAGAGGGGTCGCTGTGGAAGGGTGGCGGATCGGCGTTCGGCTGGCGAGCCGTGGTTCTGGAGATCTCCAGCGGACCGGTGCCGGCGCCGAAGCCACCACCGGCCTCCAGCCGCTCCACTCCGAACTCGTCGAGGCCGGTGAACCGCTCGTCCGTAGCGGTGTGGCCCGCGCCGTTCCCGTTCCCGTTCCCGTTCATGCCCGGTACGGGCAGGGGGGGCGGCGCTCCGGGGCCGTTGCGCGAACCGGGCGGATGCGGGTCGTCGCCTTTTGGCAGGGTGTCCCTGTCGACGAACACGCGGTCGTTGGAGCCGCCCCGTGACATGCCGTTCGCCAGGGACGTCGCGTCGAGCCCCGCGTGGCCGTTGGACAGCGCCGGTGACAGGCCGTTGTCGAGCGTCGACCGACCGGCCGGGGAACGGCCGGTGACCAGCGGTGCCGTGGGGCGCGCCGGTGTGCTCGGGGCTGTCTCGCCGGCGACGACCTTGGCTGGCAGCCGTACCACGGCGGTGATCCCACCGGAGGCCGATTCGCGCAGCTGGACGTGGATGGCGTGCCGGCCGGCCAGCCGGCCGACCGCGAACAGGCCCATCGTGCGGGACACCGACACGTCGATGACGGGTGGGTTGGCCAGCCGCTCGTTGATGCGCTCGAGCTCCTTGGCCGGCATCCCGATGCCGCGGTCCTCGATCTCGATCGTCGCTCCGGCGCCAGGCCCCAGGGAGCGGCTGGTGACCTGCACATCGGTCGCCGGCGGGGAGAAGGAGGTGGCGTTCTCCAACAGCTCGGCGATGAGGTGCACGACGTCGCTGACGGCGTTGCCGGTGATCGACACCCCGGCCGCCGCCGTCTGCTTGACCCTCGTGTACTGCTCGACCTCGGAGATCGCGGCGAGGACGACCTCGTTGAGCGGGACGGGGTGGGTCCACCTGCGGGCCGTGTCGGTGCCGGCGAGCACCAGCAGGCTCTCGTTGTTCCGGCGCATACGGGTCGCCAGGTGGTCGAGCTTGAACAGGTTGGAGAGCTGGTCCGGGTCCTGCTCCCGGTTCTCCAGGTCGTCGATGAGCCGCAGCTGCCGTTCGACCAGCCCCTGGCTTCGCCGGGACAGGTTGACGAACATGGCGTTGACGTTGTTCCGCAGCACGGCCTGTTCGGACGCGAGGCGGACGGCCTCCCGGTGCACCTCGTCGAACGCGCGGGCGACTTCGCCGATCTCCTCGTCGGTGTTGATACCGACTGGTTCGATCTCGGTGTCGATGTCCTGGTCGGTGGAGTCGCGCAGCCGGCGGACCGACTCGGGCAGCCGGCGGCCGGCGACGTCCAGCGCGGCCGCGCGCAGCCCGAGCAGGGGGCGTACCAGGGAGCGGGCGACGATCATCGCGGCGAGCATGGCGGTCGTCAGGATGAGGACGATGAGCAGACCGGACAGCAGCGCTCGGCGCTGGATACCCGACCGCAGCGTGTCGACGCGGTTCTCGGTGTCGTTGTACAGGGAATCGATGATCTTGGCGTTGAGGTTCATCGTGCCCTGGGCCGACTGCAGCCACTTCAGGTCCTCGAGCGCGAGCGGCTGCCCGACCCGTCCTGTCAGGACGTTCTGCACCTCGTTGCTGGTCTCCGAGACGTCCGGGCCGACGAGCGTCTCCCGGTACACCCTGGCCTGCTCCGGGCTGGCCGCCGCCTCGAAACGGGAGATCTGGCTTTCGCGTTCCGTGTTCAGACCGACGAACAGCCGGTAGTCACCGCTGTCGAAGCGGCCCTGCTGGTTGATGCCGTGGATGAGGGACTGCTGGGCGGACAGGCGTTCCCACGCGCGGATGGCGGCGTCGAGGGTCTCCACGCCGGCGTTCAGCGTGGCGTCGTCCTGGCCCTGCGGGATGAGCGGCACCAGGCTGAGCAGGCTGTCGATCATCCCGGTGTAGGCCACCTGGACGGAGTTCGACGAAGCCAGGGTCAGCGCGGTCGCGCGCACGTTGGCCCGGTGCGACAGCCGGTCCGCGATCGACTGGAGCACTGTCCGGGTCTGCTCGGTGAACGCGTCCTGCTGGCCCCGGACGTTCTGCTCGTACTGCCGGGCCGCCTCGTCGACCTGCGCCTGCACCGTTCTGACGCGCTCGGGGACGCGGGAGCCCGGCTGCGGCGTGCCGCGTGAGGCGACATAACCGACCGTATAGGTACGCTCCTGCTCCAGCGCGGACACCAACGCCGTGGCGGCGCGGCTTATCCTCACCATGTCCTGGGCGCGGTTGACGTCCCGGGTACTGGTCAGCACGCTGTTGGCGCCCATCGCGGCGTTGACCAGAATCGCGACGATCGGGACCGCGAGGATCGCGATCAGCTTGGTACGGACCCGCCAGTTCGCCGGCGCGCTGAGCAGTGCTCTTACGTGTCGTATGCCGCCTGGGCCCCGTGATGTGATGGCTGGGGCGTCGACCTGAGACCCGCCGTCATCAGCGGACCGCTCCGGCTCCTGCGGTGTGACCTCGCCCGCCGGGGGAGCGTCGATGCCCGTGCCGGCTATCGGTTGTCTGCGCACGTACCTTCGCAACCTCTCCGCCAGCCTCCCGGAACAATGACGTACCGGGATGGCCCGGTATCGGGCCCGGATGTCCCTCGATAGGCACCATAGCGGTATGGCCGGCCATCCCGACACGCGCCTGCCCTAAACTAGATGTCCGCTTCCGATCCTTCCGTCCGGCCCGTTCCAGGGCCGTCCGCTGGCATGCCCGCGGCCTGGACGCGGTCTGGACGCGGTCTGCCCGAGGCCTGCCCGAGGCCTGCCCGAGGCCTGGACGAGGCCTGGACGAGGCCTGGACGGCTGGGCCGCCGGTTGCGCTGTCGCGCAGGTGCTTTTCCGGCTGCCGCGCCGGGCGTCGCGTCCGTCCTTCACGGGTCTGCCGCCTTCTCGGCCGGCCTGGCCGTTCTTCGCGATCCTGGCCCTCGGTGGGCCTGGCGTCTTCTCCGTAGGCTTGGCGTCGTGGACACCGCCATCTCGAAGCCGGCCGCCTCGACACCGGCCGCGGGCCCGACCGGCAACGGCCGAGGGGACGACGCGCCGGCCGCCCCCGGCCTCGCGTCCCCGGCCACCGACGCGTCCGCGGCCACCGACGCGTCCGGAGTCTCCCGCCCGGCTCACGACACGGTTCTGGTCGTCGACTTCGGCGCTCAGTACGCCCAGCTCATCGCCAGGCGGGTGCGGGAGTGCCACGTCTACTCGGAGATCGTGCCCTGGGACATCTCGGTCGCGGAGATCCTCGCCCGGCGTCCCGCCGCGGTGATCCTCTCGGGCGGGCCGAAGTCGGTCTACTCGCCGGGCGCCCCGGAGGTGGACCCCGCGCTCTTCCGTGCCGGGGTGCCGGTGCTGGGCATCTGCTACGGCCACCAGGTGATGGCGCACGCGCTGGCCGGGACGGTGGCCCGCACGGGCGTCGCGGAGTACGGCGCGACCCGCCTGACCGTCACCGCCGGCGGTGTCCTGTTCGCGGACCTGCCCACCACCCAGCAGGTGTGGATGTCCCACGGCGACTCGGTGACGGCGGCGCCGCCGGGGTTTGTGGTCACCGCGTCGACGCCGTCGACCCCGGTCGCGGCCTTCGAGGACGTCGCGCGCGGGCTGTTCGGCGTGCAGTTCCACCCGGAGGTGGTGCACAGCGACCGCGGCCTGGACGTCCTGCGGCGTTTCCTGTTCGCCGGCGCCGGCTGCCGGCCCAACTGGACGATGGTCAACATCGCGGACGAGGCGGTCGCGGCGGTCCGGGCCCAGCTCGGCGACGCGCGCGCGATCTGCGGGCTGTCCGGCGGGGTGGACTCGGCGGTGGCCGCGGCGGTCGTCCACCGCGCCGTGGGCGACAGGCTGACCTGCGTGTTCGTCGATCACGGCCTGCTGCGCGCGGGCGAGGCGGAGCAGGTGGAGAAGGACTTCGTCGCCTCGACCGGGGTCGAACTGGTGCACGTCAAGGCCGCCGACCGGTTCGCCGCGGCGCTCGCCGGCGTCAGCGACCCGGAGCGTAAGCGCAAGATAATCGGACGGGAGTTCATCCGGGTGTTCGAGGCCGCCGCCCGCGAGCTGGAGGCTCAGGCCGAGGCGGAGGGCTCCCGGATCGAGTTCCTGGTGCAGGGCACCTTGTATCCGGACGTCATCGAGTCCGGCTCGCCGACCGCGGCGAAGATCAAATCGCATCACAACGTCGGCGGGCTCCCCGAGGATCTGCAGTTCTCCCTGGTGGAGCCGTTGCGCACCCTGTTCAAGGACGAGGTGCGCCGGCTCGGCGAGGAACTCGGGCTGCCGGAGGAGATCGTCTGGCGGCAGCCCTTCCCGGGGCCTGGCCTGGCTGTCCGGATCATCGGTGAGGTCACCCCGCAGCGGCTGGCGACGCTGCGGGCCGCGGACGCGATCGTCCGCGGGGAGATCCGCCGGGCCGGGCTGGACCGCGAGATCTGGCAGGTGTTCGCGGTACTGCTGGCGGACGTCCGCTCGGTGGGGGTCCAGGGGGACGAGCGCACCTACGGGCATCCGGTCGTGCTGCGCGCGGTCACCAGCGAGGACGCGATGACCGCCGACTGGGCCCGGCTGCCCTACGACCTGCTCGAACGCATCTCGAACCGGGTGGTCAACGAGGTCGAGCAGGTCAACCGGGTGGTGTACGACATCACCTCGAAGCCTCCCGGCACCATCGAGTGGGAGTGACCCGGGCCGCGGCGGCCCGGCGCACCCGGCGCACCCGGCGTACGCAGGGAAGAAAGAAAAGGAAAAGAAGATGCGGTGCGACAAAGAAGAGCGGTGCGGCCGGACGTCACGCGGCGGGGATGCGCAGGGGCCCGGCGGCCAGAGCGCGGACACGGCCGGCGGTGACCGGGTCGATGTTGCCGCCGGAGAGGACCACCGCGGTCGGGCCCTGCGCGAGCTCGGGGTGACGCAGCAGCGCCGCCGTCCCCGCGGCCCCGGCGGGCTCCACCGTCTGGCCGTCGGCGCGCAGCAGCGCCGCCATCGCCTCCCACAGCGCGTCCTCGTCGACCGTGATCACATCGTCCACCAGGGCGGTGGCGAGCGCCAGGGTCAGGCTGCCCGGGGTCCGCACGGCTATGCCGTCGGCGATGGTGGCCGCCGGGACGCACACCGGCCGGCCGGCGCGCCAGGACAGGGCGAAGGCGGGCGCGCCCGCGGCCTGGACGCCGATCACCCGCACGTCGCGCCGCCGCTGTCTGATCGCCGCCGCTATCCCGCTGATCAGGCCGCCGCCACCGATACCCACCAGGACGGTCCGCAGGCCGGGGACCTGCTCGGTGAGCTCGAGCCCGATCGTGCCCTGCCCGGCGATCACGACCGGATCGTCGAAGGGATGCACCAGCAGCCCGCCGTGCCCGCGCGCGGTGGACTCGGCGGCCAGCAGGGCGGCGTCGATCCCGCCATGGACGTGCTCGACCCGCGCGCCGAGGCGGCGGGTGCGCGCGACCTTGACCGGGCTCGCACCGGCCGGGACGAAGATCGTGGCTGGGACGCCGAAGTGGGCCGCCGCGTACGCGACGCCCTGGGCGTGGTTGCCGGCGCTGGCGGCGACCACCCCCCTGGCCCGGACGGCGGGGTCGGCGAGCGCGATCCGGGCGAAGGCGCCGCGTAGCTTGAACGACGCGGTGCGTTGTTCATTCTCGCACTTCAGCCACACCGGCACGCCGGTCAGCCGGGACAGGTGAGCGCTGGGCGTGACCCTGGTCCGCCGGAGCACCGGCGCGAGGACGACCGCGGCTGTGGCGACGTCGATCGTGTCGCGGTCGACGGCCACCGTGTCTCGGTTCGTCGTGCCGCGGTTCGTCGTGCCGCGGTTCATGGTCTCGAGGGCCCGCGTGCCGTTAGCGCCGTCGGCGCCGTCCGTGGACGCCGCGGGCGCGCCGGATCTGGGTGGGACGTCGGTGTCGTCCGTACCGGCGCGGCCTGTCTCCCCGGTGGCGCGTGCCGTACCAGCGGCGCTACCAGCGGCGTCGGTCCCGCTCGTCCTGCCGGAGGTCTCTCCGGTGCTCTCTGTTCTCCCGCCGGTGGTACGTGTCGGGTTCTCGGTCGGTTGGCGCATCGTCGTGCTCCCGGTAGCTCGGCGGCCACCTCCGACGTGACCGCGGCAACAAAAAAAGCCCCCCGCCGAACTGGCAGGAGGGCGAGGCGCGCGGACCCGTCGGTGTCGCTCCGAAAGCACGTCGGGCTGAAAAGCCCGTCCGCGAGAGCAAGGTCGCGCGCCTAATTAATGATCATAATGTGCTGCGGCACCTTTTTATTTTGCTCTTGGGCGCTGGTGGTCGTCAAACCCGCCGGCCCGCCCGCGTGCCAGACGCCCGTCACACCCGGTGGCGGGACGGCGGCTACCGGTGGTGCGCACTATGAAGCGGGCTGTAGCGTGAACCGTGCTGTGGGTCGCCGAGCCACAGCACGGCGTGGTGTGGGTGTGACAGCCTGAACCGGGACGCCGGGTCGTGACGCGCACCGGGGCCTCGTAGGGTGAGAACCATGTACCGCCGTCGGACGAGCCGGGCGTCGAACGTATGATCGGAACCCTATGAGCGCGCTTCCCGGTGGCCCGTACCCCGACTTCGGCCCGTACTCGGGCTTCGGCCCGTACCCCGGCTTCGACGACGTCGCTGACGACCGGGACGAGCCGGCGTCGCCAACGGCTCCGGGTGTGCCGGGCGCTCGTCCCGCCACGCCCCGGCTCGCTCCCGACGCGCTGCTCGACGGCCTGAACCCGCAGCAGCGGGCGGCGGTCGTCCACACGGGCTCGCCGCTGCTCGTCGTCGCGGGCGCGGGCTCCGGCAAGACGCGGGTGCTGGCGAACCGGATCGCCTACCTGCTCGCCGCCCGCGGGGCCCGGGCCGGCGAGATCCTGGCGATCACGTTCACCAACAAGGCCGCGAACGAGATGAAGGAGCGGGTCGCCGCGCTCGTCGGCACCCGCACCCGGGCGATGTGGGTGAGCACCTTTCATTCCGCCTGCGTGCGCATCCTGCGGTCGCACGCCAAGCGCATCGGGTTCACCAGCAGCTTCTCGATCTACGACGCGGCGGATGCCCAGCGCCTGGTCACGCTGGTCGCGCGCGACCTGGACATCGACCCGAAGCGCTACCCGGCGCGCGCGCTCGCCACCGGGATCAGCAACCTGAAGAACGAGCTGGTCGACTGGGAGACCGCCATGAGCCGGGCGACCGGCCATGCCGAACGTGCCGTCGCCGAGGTCTACGGGCTCTACCAGCGCCGGCTGGCCGAGTCGAACGCGTTCGACTTCGACGACCTGATCATGACGACGGTGAACCTGCTGCAGGCGTTCCCGGACGTCGCCGAGCACTACCGACGCCGGTTCCGGCACGTCCTCATCGACGAGTACCAGGACACCAACCACGCCCAGTACGTCCTGGTGCGGGAACTGGTGGGGCAGGCGCCCCGGCTGACCGTCGACGGCGAGCCGGTACGGCCGGCTCCGGTGCCGCCGGGCTCCGACGCCGACGCCGACGGGCCCGCGGTGGGGCCGGCCGAGCTGTGCGTGGTCGGCGACGCCGACCAGTCGATCTACGCCTTCCGGGGCGCGAACATCCGCAACATCGTCGAGTTCGAGCAGGACTACCCCGACGCCACCGTGATCCTGCTGGAGCAGAACTACCGGTCCACGCAGACGATCCTGTCCGCGGCGAACGCGGTGATAGCCCGTAACGCCCGGCGCAAGCCCAAGCGGCTGTGGTCGGACGCCGGGGACGGCGAGAAGATCGTCGGCTATGTCGCGGACAGCGAGCACGGCGAGGCCGCCTTCGTCGCCGCCGAGGTCGACCGGCTCTCCGACGCCGAGCTGGCGCGTCCCGGCGAGGTCGCCGTCTTCTACCGCACCAACGCCCAGAGCCGGGTCTTTGAAGAGATCTTCATCCGGGTCGGCCTGCCCTACCGGGTGATCGGCGGGGTGCGCTTCTACGAGCGCCGTGAGGTCCGGGACCTGCTCGCCTACCTGCGGGTACTGGTGAACCCGGCGGACACGGTGAACCTGCGGCGCATCCTCAACGTGCCCAGGCGGGGGATCGGCGAGCGGGCCGAGGCGATGCTCGCCGCCTTCGCCGAACGTGAGCGCGTCCCCTTCGCCGACGCCCTGAACCGGGTGGACGAGGTCCCGGGCCTGGCCGCCCGGTCGGCGAACGCGGTCCGTGGTTTCGCCGCTCTGCTCGCCGAGCTGCGCACGGCCGTGGCCGACGGCCCGGTCGCGGCGCTGGAGACGGTGCTGGAGCGGACCGGTTACCTCACCGAACTGGCCGCCGCGGACGCCCTCGAGGCCGAGGGGCGGGCGGAGAACCTCCAGGAGCTGGCCAACGTCGCCCGGGAGTTCAGCGAGCAGTTCCCGCAGGGCTCGCTCGCGGACTTCCTCGAGCAGGTCTCCCTGGTCGCCGACGCCGACCAGGTGCCCGGCCCCGAGGATGGCGAGGGCGGCGCGGACGGCGCGGGCGGTGCCGCCGGGGCCGTCACCCTGATGACGCTGCACAGCGCCAAGGGGCTGGAGTTCCCGGTGGTCTTCCTCACCGGGCTGGAGGACGGTGTCTTCCCGCACCTGCGCACGCTCGGCGACTCCACCGAGCTCGAGGAGGAACGCAGGCTCGCCTACGTCGGCATCACCCGGGCGCGTGTCCGGCTGTACCTGACCCGGGCGGAGGTCCGCAGCGCCTGGGGCCAGCCGGCGTACAACCCGCCGTCGCGGTTCCTCGAGGAGGTACCGGCCGAGCTGGTCGGCTGGCAGGGGAACACCCAGCCGGCGTCGGCCGCCGCCCACCCGCGGACGAGCGCGTGGGGCTCGGCGCCCGCGGGGCCGTCCGGCGCGCGGGTCGGCGGGCTGCCGGGG
>NZ_CAKKTL010000200.1:8941-10409 GCF_920664355.1 Protofrankia sp. CiP1_Cm_nod2 | reverse complement strand
GGTGCCGCCGGCGCGGCCGTGGACGCACCGCCGACGGGCCGCGCGGCCCCGGCCGCGACCGTGGCCGGAGCCGGTGAAGCGGTCGCGGCCGCGGCCGCGGTGTCCGGCGAGGGGTCGTTGACCAGGTCGATGGCCAGGATGCAGCCGAGCACGGCGAGTACGGCGACGGCCCCGGCGACGATCCCGTGCAACCGGTCCCCCCGGCGCAGCCGCGGTGGCCGAGGAGGGGCCGCGGAGGAGATGGTCTCGGTCACCGCGGTGCTCAGATCTCGGCCGAGCCGGGGCGGCCGGTGTGGCCCGAGCGCGCTCGCCGGCGGGTTGCCCGCAGTCTGCGCAGCCGTCTGACCAGCATGGGGTCGGCGGCGAGCGCGGCCGGGGAGTCGATCAGGGCGTTCAGGATCTGGTAGTAGCGGGTCGCGGAGATACCGAACTCGGCGCGGATCGCGGTCTCCTTGGCGCCCGCGTACCGCCACCAGTGGTGCTCGAACTCCAGCACCCGGCGCTGGCGGTCATCGAGCGCGACCGCCGGGCCGGCCGTGTCTGGATCGTGCGCTGGTTGTGAATGGTGATCGGATGGTGTCGCCTGGTGGCCGGATTCCGGCGGGCCGGACGATGCGGGCGTCCGCACGGGATCGTGCGGGCCCTGGAAGGCCTGCGATTCGGGCGCCAGGACGTGAGCGGTGTTCACTTTGATGATCAACCTCCTCTGGCGGGGATCCGCGAATCACAGGAATGTGCTTCGCCGTCCACTATTTCAGAGGCTGGGTCCGACAACTTCGGCCGAGCCGGTCGACACGCGGGATCCTCCCTCGTCAGCCCCGCCTGCCTGGCACCGTATGAAGAAGATCACGCCTTCGGATGGAGCCGGTCATCGTCGCCGTCCGCGTGCCGCCCGTCCCATACTGTCATGCGGCCACTGCCGGGCACGTGGCCACTGCCGGGCACGCGGCCGCCGCCGGGCATGCGGTTACTGTCATGCGGTGACCCGTCGCTTCACCCGTACCGCCGAGGACTTCCACTGCCTTGCCTGCGGGACGCCGGTGCGCGGCGACGGCTACACCAACCACTGCCCGCGCTGCCTGTGGTCCCGGCACGTGGACGTCAACCCCGGTGACCGGGCCGCCGACTGCACGGGGCCGATGCGTCCGGTCGCGGTGGAGGTGCGCGCCGGGCGAACCGTCCTGCTCCACCGCTGCGAGACCTGCGGCCACCAGCAGCGGAACAGGACATCCCCGGCGGACGACCTCGAGGCGGTCATGCGGCTGTCGGCGCAGGGCGGCGTCCACGCCGGTGCCGCCCCGGACCGTGCCCCGCGAGGCGGGCGCGGACGGCCCGGCCGGCGCGGGCGGGCCGGGTCCCGGCAGGCGTACGAAGGGTACGGGTCGGGATACGAGGGGCACGGGTCGGGATACGAGGGGCACGGGTCCGGATACGAGGGGCACGGGTCGGGATACGAGGGGCACGGGTC
>NZ_CAKKTL010000200.1:6787-8367 GCF_920664355.1 Protofrankia sp. CiP1_Cm_nod2 | reverse complement strand
AGGCCGGCCGCGGGAACCGCCCGGACCGGCGTGGCCCGGACCGGAACAGCCCCGGGCCAGCCGGGCAGGCGGAACCCGGCACCCCGGCGGCGGATACCGTCATGGAACGTGCGGACGGCTGACATCGGTGCCGCCGGGCCGGCGCCACAGCGGCCCGGCCGCCGCCTGTCCGTGCCCCGACGGCTCCCACCACCCGGGTATCCCGGCCGGCCCGTGCCGCCGGCGCGCCTGTCCCGGTGGGCGCGCCTGTCCCGGTGGGCGGGCCAGGCCCGGCGGCGGACACGGCCATGGTTCAGGCCCTGGCCGGCCCGCCGGATCTGGGTCTTCTGGCTGGTCTCCCGGGTGGTCCTGATCGTCCTCGCTGTCGCGGGCAGGACGCTCGGCGCGCAGCACGGGGTGCTCGGCGACGTCCGGCTCTACGGCCACTGGGGCTACGGCCTGGTGCACGGCGCGGGGCTGCCCGTTGACGACGACCGCTGGCAGTACCCGCCGGCCGCGGCGATCGCGCTCGCCGTCCCGTCCGTGCTGGAGGCGGCCGCCAGGCTGCCCTATGAGGTCGGTTTCTTCCTAATGATCATTATGGTGGACGCGGCGGTCACCGGCATGCTGGCCCGGCGCTCGGCGTCCGCGGCCCGCTTCTGGCTGCTGGGGATCTGCGCGCTCGGACCGGTCGCGCTGGCCCGTTTCGACCTGTTACCGGCCGCCCTGGTGGTGGCCGCGCTGGTCGGTGTCGCCGACCGGCGGTGGGGACTGGTGGGCGTCGCGGTCGGCCTCGGCGTCCTGGTCAAGGTGTGGCCGGCGCTGCTCCTGCCCGTGCTCGGCGGCGTGGTGGCAGCGCATGGCCCGGCAGCGGGGGCGGGCCCGGCCCGCTCGCGGATCCAGGCGCGCCAGGCGCCGGGTGCGGGGGAGCCGCCCCCGCTGCCGGCCCTGGCCCCGGGCTCCGACGCGTGTCCGGGCCCTCTGGTGGCGGGTGCCAGCGGCGGCGCGGCGTCGTGGCCGGCCCTGGCCAGGCTGGCTGGCGGGCTGGTGGCGGCGGTGGCGCTGGTGGCCGCGGTGCTGTTCGCGACGGGCTGGTGGCGGGAGTCATTCGCTTTCCTCGGCGCGCAGGAAGCTCGCGGCCTGCAGACCGAGGCCGTCCCCGCGACCCCGTTCGTCCTGGCGCACATGGTCGGCCTGGGCCCGGGCCCGGTCTACGACTGGGGATCGTTCCAGTTCGGCTCCCCGGCGGCACGCACCGTGGCGACGGCCTGTTCGGTGGTGGAGATCGTGGCCATGCTCGCCGCCACCGCGTGGTGGTGGACGCCCCGGCGGTCACGCGCGGCCACGAATCCGGCCACGAATCCGGCGGGGAATCCGGCGGACCGGATGCTGGCGCTGCTCCTGGTCGTCCTGGTGACGAGCCGGGTGCTCAGCCCCCAGTACCTGGTGTGGCTGCTGGCGGTCGCCGCCTGCCGTCCCCTGTGGCCGAACCCGGCGGCCGGTGGCCCGGCCAGCACGCCGAGCCCGGCCGTCGGTACCAGCTCTGCCGTCGGCGCCGGCCCTGCCAGTCTTGCTGCTGATGATCTTACCGTTGGCGCCGG
>NZ_CAKKTL010000200.1:0-6581 GCF_920664355.1 Protofrankia sp. CiP1_Cm_nod2 | reverse complement strand
TCCTGCCGGTCCTGCCGGTCCTGCCGGTCCTGCTGTTGATGATCTTACTGTTGGCGCCGGTCCTGCCGCCGCTGGCGCCGTCGCCGGCTCGACCGCTGATGCCTGCCCTGCCCCGGGCCCGGGAGCGGCCGTCGGTGCCGGCTCGGCCGTGGGGGCGGCGGCGGAGGCGCTGGACCTCGCGGCGGCCCGCACCGGGCTGGACGGCCAGGCCACCGGCATCGGCCCGGTATCCGGGACGGGCCCTGGCGGCCCGGATCAGGCCGGTGTGCCCTCCTTCACCGGCCCGGGAACCGGGGTGGGCCCGGGCGGTGCCCGGGCGGCCCATCCGGCCCCGTCACGTCGCTGGATCCGGCCTCGCCAGCCCGCCGCGGCGGTCGAAGGACGCCCGGCCTCGTCACGTCGGTGGATCACTGTCGGGCTGCCGGTGATCTGCCTGATCTCGCTCGTGATCTACCCGATCCGGTACGACGACCTGCTCTCGGGGCAGGTCTTCGCGAGCCTGCTGCTGGTGGTGCGCAACCTCCTGCTGGTCATCGTCTGCTGGTCCGCCGTCGGCGAGGTCGCGCGAGCAGTGCTGCCGCGCCCAGGACGACGGTTCCGGCGGCCACGGCCGCGATCATGACTGCGGGTGCGGACGCCCGGCCCAGCAGGGCCCAGGTCGGAGCCAGCGACGCCAGTGACGTCACGCACAGCACCACCGACGTGACGATCACCAGCCGGCGCGCCGCCGCGGATCCGCCGCTGGCGGCGATGACAGCGAGCGCCGGAACAACTGGCGCCAGATACCACGGGTAGACGACTGGGCTGCCCAGAGCGACCGCCATCCCCCCAGCCCCGACGATGGCGACATCGTCCGGCACGCACCCTCGCGCCGACACCGACGTGCCCGCCACCGCAACGGGCAGCGCCGGGGCGAATACCGTCGAAGTGGGCGGTATCAGGCCGTGCACCGCCGGAACCGGCGTTACTGGGACCTGCTCCGTCGGAACTGGCTACTAGGACGTGCTCCGCCGGAACCGGCGGTACTGGGACGTGCTCCGTCGGAACTGGCAGTACTGGGACGTGCGCCGCCGGGCTGGGCGCTGTGGGGCCGGGCGCTGTGGGGCCGGGTGTCACCGGGCTGGGCACTGTCGGTCCGGACGGCGCTGGGGCGGACGACAGCGCCGGCGCGTGCGGGCGCGGGGGCAGGCATGGCCTGCGCCAGGCGCGCACGAGGAGCCAGGCGACGACAGCCGCCGCGATGACCAGCGACACCGCCCGCCCGGCGGCGAGCGCCGTCCCGGCCTGATCGCCGGAATCCCACGGGCCCGGCAGGTTCAGCGGGCCCAGCAGGCCCAACGGTAGCCGGATCAGGTGGGCGAGCAGCGCGGCGGGGGCGATGCCGGTCCGCGACTGCCCGGAGGTGGCCAGCGCACCGATCCAGGTCGGGCCGAAGCCGGCCGCGACCATGCTCACCGTCATCGTCACCGCCGCGACCGAAAGATCGAGGAGAACGCTCCTCGCGCCGGCCACGACCGTTGACCGGCGGGGGAGGGACACGCGCGGAAGGGATGCTCCGCCGTCCTCGTCACGGTTTCCGCGGCCGTTTCGGCCGCGGCTGGCAGCGACCCTCTCGGCGCGGCTGGCAGCGACATGTTCGCGCAGGTGGATGAGGACCAGCGCGGCAAGGACGAGAAATGCGGTGACCTTGATCGTCCCAGCGAGGCCGGCAAGCGCGACCGCGCCACACCGCAGCACACCCGCCCGCGCCGGCCACCGGAACCGCGGCCACCAGCGCGGCCGTGCCGGCCACCGGGGCCGTGCCGGCCACCGGGGCCGTGCCGGCCAGTGGGACTGCGGCCAGTGGGACTGCGGCCACCGGGACCGCGGCCAGTGGGACTGCGGCCAGTGGGACTGCGGCCACCGGGACCGCGGCCAGTGGGACTGCGGCCAGTGGGACCGCGGTCGGCGGGACTGCGGCCAGTGGGACCGCGGCCACCATAGGGGCCGCCGCGGCCGCCGGTACCCCGCCTGCTCCTCCCCCAGCCACCTCCGCCTCCTCCCCCTGACGCTGCCCAGGCGCCCGCGTGCCCCACCCCACCAACGAGTGTGGAAGTGGTTGCTGTGGCAGCCACTTCCACACTCGTTCCTGCGATTCGGCGGTATCGGAGCATCGATCTTTAGGTGGTGGTGGCGGTGGCGGTGGCGGTCGAGTAGCAGGGCGGTTACTGTCAGGGTGGCGGCGAGGGCGTCCAGGTGGGCTCCGCCGGTCAGGTGGATGACGGTGACGGGGTTCGCGGCCAGCAGCGCGAGGACCAGGGCGGTCTGCCGGGGGTCTGCACGTCCGGGCAGCAGCCGCGGGGTGAGCGCGACGAGCGCCACGACCGAGAGCACGGCGACGAGCCGCAGCGTGATGACGGCGCCGAGCGGCCCGGTGCCGGCCAATGCGTCGCCGACCGTGGCCGCCGCCTTCTCGACGAGAACGGCCGTGCTCCCGTAGGGGGCGTGGGTGTCCCGCCAGCGCGGGTCGACCGCGGTCACGAACGGTTCCATCCGGGGGCCCAGCGCGCGTAACGCCGAGACGCCGTGCGTCGCCGGATCGAGCCCGTGGCGGGCGAGTTCGCCCTGGCCCGCGTAGGCGTAGACGTCCCGGCTGAACAGCGGCGGGCCAAGCGCGAACGGCAGGTTCCACCCGATGGAGGTGACCACCACCCGGGCGGGGGTGATACGGGGCATGGCGGGACGCGCGATCCCCCGGGTATGCTCAGATCCGCCTGGGAGCGTGTCGGGTATATGCGGCGTATCAGACGAATCCACCGCACCCTCGGCGGCGCGAGTGGCCGAACGAGTGATCGAACGGACGAGGGCGCACCAGCAGATGCACAGGGTGATCACAGCGGCGGCGGCGACTGCCGCGAGCCAGCCCCGTGTAGCTGTCGACGGTGGCTGTGATGCGAGAATCCCCCACCAGGATGAGGGATTGAAGGTGTCCGGGTTGCGCGGTCCGAGCCCGGCCTCGGCGAGGACAGCGATCACTGCCGCGACGGTGCCCACGACGGTCGGCCACCCGACAGGTGCGTGAAACAGGCCCGCCCGCGGAAAGAATCGCGGACGGGGGCTTCGTCTCCACCCGTCGATGTCGTTGTCACGGCCGCGGCCCGGCGTGGGCCGGGTGCTCCCGGTCGGCTGGTTCGTGGCGGTCTGGCACAGGGAGGTGTCGGGTGGGTCTGCTCGGCACCGTCCTACGTCATGTGGGATCGCGTCGGGCTGTCCCGGTCGAGGCGGAGGCGTCCCAGGCCGTCCTGGCGCAGGCGCAGGCGCAGGCACCCCACGATCTTCCGTGTGACGCGCGGGAGCTGCCCTGTCCTCCGCAGGACGCGCAGCCGCGGCTCTGTCCTCCGCCTGGCACGCGGGCGCGGCAGGCTGTCCCGGGTGACGCCCGGGCGCGCCCGGGCCTGCCGGGCGGTGCGCAGCCGCGTCGGGCCGGGTGGCGGGCCGCCATCCGGCGCGAAGGCATGCAAGTCGGGCCCACAGCACCAGGAACGCTCTCCTCTCCGGCGGCCCGTCCAGGACCGCACGCCGTCCGCCGGGGAACTGGCGGTGATGCCCCGCAGCCCGGCGCGGTCTTCCCGAAGCCGCGTGCCGCGCTCCCGCGGGCCGTCCTCGCCGTCGTCGCCCTGCTGCGGCGCCAGCCATGGCTGATCACCGCCGCCCTGTGCGGGTTGTCCCTGGCGCTGGGACTCACCGGCCCGGACACCCCCGCACAGGAATATCGCGTGTGGCTGTTCAAGCACGGCGGTGCGGTGCTGTGGGACGACCAGTGGTACGGCGGGCACACCGTACCCGGCTACAGCGTGCTCTTCCCCCCGCTGGGGGCGCTGTTCGGGGTGCAGGCGCTCGGCTGTCTCGCGTGCGTCGCCTCCACCGTGATCGTCACCCGGCTGCTACGCGGCCGCGGCCGGACGCACGGCCACGACCTGGCGCTGGTCTGGTTCTCCGTCGCGACGGTGGCCAACCTCGTCGTCGGCCGGATGCCCTTCGCGCTGGGGATGGCCTTCGGCGCGCTGGCGCTGCTCGGCGTCCGGGAACGGCGGACGAAGACGGCGTGGGCCGGCGCGGTCGGGTCGTCGCTGGCCTCACCGCTCGCCGGCGGGTTCGTGCTGCTGATCGGGGTCGCCCTGCTCGGCACGCTCCCGCGGCGCCGGGTGCTGCCGCTGGCCGGGGCCATGAGCGGGATCGTTGTCGCGTTGCTGTTCCCCGAGCACGGTGTGCAGCCGTTCCCGGCGATGACCTTCCTGTCCCTGCTGGCGCTGATCGGCGCCGGGCTGCTCGTCGTCCCGCGGCACGAGGTGGCGATCAGGCGCGGGCTGCTGCTGTGGGCCGCCGCCGCCGCGGTCTTCTTCGTCGTCCCGACCCAGATCGGCGGGAACATCGCCCGCCCGGCGACCCTGCTCGCGGGCCCGCTCGCGGCGATGCTGCTGGCCAGACGCCCGCGGGTGCTGCTGGTCGTCGCGATCCCGCTGCTGGGCTGGCAGATCGGCCCGGTGCACGGGGCGCTGGCCACCTACGGGGACGCCTCCGGCCAGGCCGGCTACTACACCGGTCTGCTCGACTACCTCGACCACGGCCCGGTGGCGATGGGACGGGTGGAGGTCCCGTTCACCCGGGCGCACTGGGAGGCGTCGTTCGTGGCGCCGCACGTCCCGCTGGCCCGCGGCTGGGAGCGGCAGCTGGACATGGAGTACAACTCGCTGTTCTACGACGGCACCCTTGCTCCCGAGACCTACCACAAGTGGCTGCTCGAACGCGGCGTCCGTTTCGTGGCGCGGCCGGACGTGGAGCTGGACTCCTCCGCGGTGGAGGAGGCGAAGCTGCTCGACGCCGGCCTGCCCTACCTGGAACTCGTCTGGTCGGACGCCCACTGGAAGGTCTGGCTGGTCACCGACTCGCCAGGCCTGGTGCGGGGGCCGGCGGCCCTGACCGAACTCGGTGTCAGCTCACTCGCGGTGAACTTCCGCGCGCCCGGCGTGGCGACCGTCCTGGTGCACTTCACGCCCTACTGGCAGCTCGACGACGGCCACGAGGCGTGCGTGTTCGAGGCGGCGGACGGCTGGACGGGCATCCTCACCGAGCGGCCTGGCCCGGTCCGCCTGTCCGCCAAGCTCACCGTCAGCGGCCTGACCAGAGCCAGCGCCCTCGACTGCCCCCCGGACCCCCGCGTCCACTGACCGCCGTACCGGTCACAGCGGTGGCCTGGTCTTCGTCTTCTCCTCGACCGTCTCCCTGTCCTCGACGGACAGCCACCGCGTACGGGACCGGGCATACGCCCGAAGTCTTTTTTGCCGTTTTCCGGTTCCGGCGAAGAAGATCGTGCATCGTCGGTTTCTACGCTTCTCCAGGCGTCCTGGCCCGGCCCCGTAGCGGCATTTCGGCCGCGTGTCCGGGATCTCTGACGCATATATTCTTTTCTATCTGGCCTGTCTCTCCATCCGGTCTCGCGTTGGCCCAGGCAGGGACAGGGTGGCGCGCCTGTCCGGTCGTTCTCGATTTTGTCCGCCGCCTCAGGTACCTTCCTGAAACTGCCGTCGGCAGAATATTTTCGTGACACCTCGTAGTTCTTCTTCTGTCGCTGACGGAAGGGGGAGTATTCGCGATAACGACGGTCACGGCTTTCAAGGTGGCCAAGGTACTCGGAATGGGTGCGGTGAGCTCTGGTGGAGTCGTCGAGACGCCGCCGGGCGATGCGGGTCGGCAACCCGACAGGTTGATCGACAATGGCTCCGGCTTCGTTCGTCCTCCCTGGTCGATGGCGGCTCGTGAGTGGGGAGAGCGGGGTCCGAGAGATCCCGGAGAGCGGACCTGGGTGCTGAATCCGACGACTCGCGTCCACTATGATGATAATGTACGCACAATATTGAAACAAATCTTGTTCTTGGCCTACGGGTGGGGTTAGGCTTACCGACGTGTTCCTGAGGGGGAGGAACGTCATGTCGAGCTGGCCTGTCAGCGTTGCCTCGGCCTCTTGCGCCATCTCTCCGGCATCATCTTTGAGGATCATGAAGGTGGGATGGGTGTGAGCAGCGTGTTCGCCGAGCCGTCCGAGCCGCGGTTCGAGTTTGTCGACGTGCAGCCCCGCGCCGGTGTCGTCGGCGAAGCGGTCGTGGTCAGATGGTCTGCGCTCAACGCGGACGAGGTGTACATCGAGGGCAACGGCGTCTTCCCTCCCAAGGGGTCGCACCCGGTGGAGCTCAGGGCCACTTGTTCCCTGCGCCTGATGGCCCGTGGGCGGACCGGGGGTGTGGTGGAGGCGCAAACACCGGTCATGCGTGCCTTCAGCCCGCCGGTCATCAGTTTCCTCGAGATTCCGGCCCCGCCGAGCGGCACCCTCACCGGTATCGTCTCGCCAGCCGCTCTGTTCGAGCTCCGGGACGAGCTCGTCGAGGTCCGGGCCCGTGCTCCGCGCGGGCTGCCTTCCCCACCCGGCATCCACCAGCCCGGGATGTGGGCCGGTGGCGGTGGCTGGCTGGCCGGCCTTCCTTCCAGTGCCTTCTCGGCAGGCCGGCTGGCGACAACGACGCCGGCCGGCGGCTGGGGAAGAGCCG
>NZ_CAKKTL010000199.1:0-9676 GCF_920664355.1 Protofrankia sp. CiP1_Cm_nod2 | reverse complement strand
GCCGTCACGAGCCCGGTGGCCGGCCCGGGGACCGCGGGCGGGGCCACCGAGCAGACGGCCACGGGGGCCACGGGTCCGGTGGCCGCCGGGCCGGCGCGGCAGCCTGCCGCGATCACAGCGGTTCAGCGGGACGGCTCGTCCGTGGACGAGCAGATCGCACAGGCGGTGCGCAGCAGCCCGCTGCTGGGCGAGGTCCCGCCGGGAAACGTCGAGGTGACCGACGTCCACGTGTCCACGGTCGATCCGGCCGTCGCGACCGCCCGTGTCATACCGACCGGCGGTGAGACCGACCCCGCCACCGCCCTGCTGCGCCACAGCGCTCCCCCGGGCTCCCGCTGGGCCCTGACCGAGCTGGGAACGGCCGGTGTCGGCTGCGACACCCTGGCCCCAGCGGTACGCGACGACCTCAACATCCCCTGCGAGACCCTCCCGACCGGCTGACCCAGCGCCCCCGGAAGCCCCGGATCATGACAACGAGGGAACACCTGGCTGCTGTGACAGCCACGTGTTCCCTCGTTGCGGTGACCGGAGCGCCATCAGGATGAGGACGCGCGGCCTCCTCTGGTCAGCGGGCGCGCGCCCGGCCCGTGGGCGAGTGTCCGGTCAGTGGGCGAACGTCCAGGCTGACAGGAAGGCGACGGCAAGGATGATCGCCCCGCGGATCGGGGCCTGCCAGCGCTCGACCGCGGCACGCCGCTCGCTGACCGACGACAGCGGGCCGGCCAGGGTCACGAGCAGGATCCCGGCCCACGCCAGCGCACCCACCTGGCGGTCCGCCCGGGTGTCGAACGCGTAGAAGACAACCGAGAACACGAGCACGGCCGCGAGCAGGACCTGCGGCAGCAGGAGCAGCGACACCTTCGGCTGGAAAGCCTTCTCGGTCGTACCGGACGAGCGGGGCCGGTATCCGGACGCGACGCGCACGAGCGCGAGCAGGTAGATCGGGGAGTTGAACAGCACGCTCGACACCGTGCGGGGCGCCGCCCGCGTCCCCGCGTACGCGGCGATGAAGAACAGGGTGCTGGCGAAGTAGGGCAGCCCGAACAGCAGATACGCCCGCTGGGAGCCCGTGGAGGCGAGCGGGGAACGGAAGACGATGGACAGCACCGGCCCCAGCGCGAAGACCACCTGAACGGACGCCAGCAGCGGGCTGAGGGTGCTGTGCAGGTAGTGCGCCCGCTGCCAGCGGGTCAGGCCCGGCCTGGCCAGCGGGTTGTCGAACAGCAGCAGCCGGGTGCTGTCCATCGCCCAGCGCAGCCGCTGCTTGGCGTAGACGGCCGCCGTCGCCGGCGCCGTCCCGACCGATATCGGGACGGGATGATAGATGCTGGACCAGCCATGAGCATGCAGTTCGTATGACGTCTGGACGTCTTCTACTATGTTCCATTCGCTGAATCCGCCGACTGATTCAAGCGCGGACCGTCGGTAGAGCGTCCCGTTCCCGCAGGAGACCGCCGCGTTGTCCCGGTCCTTCGCCGGCTGCAGGGAGCGGTAGAAAATGCTATCGGTGTTGTTCAGGACGTCGAGACGGCCGGTGTCGAAACGCTGGGCGGTGCAGACGAAACCGACGTCCGGATCGCGCAGATAACCGACCACCTGCTCCCCGAGATCCGGGACCACCAGATGGTCCGCGTCGAGGGCGAGAACCGCGTCACCGCGGGTGCGGGCCAGCGCGTGGTTGAGGTTGCCGGCTTTCCCCGGCGTACCGTCGACCCGGGTGAAGCAGGGCACCCCGAGCCGGGACGCGAGCGCGTCGATCTCCCGCCAGTCCTGCCGGCCGGCGATACGGCCGTCGTTGAGGACGTATGTCTGGTGCGGATAGTCGATGGCGAGGGCGAAACGCAGGGTCCGCTCGACCATGGCCGCGGGCTCGCCGCACACCGTCACGAACACGTCCAGAGTGCCCACCGGCGGCGGGGCCTGCCGGGCAGCGCCTGGCCGCAGCCGGCCCATCATCACCGCCGTCCACCCGACGGCCAGGTAGGCGACCAGCTCAGCGGCATAGAACAGGTAGCCGATCGCGCTGGTGCCGCCGAGTGTCGCCGTCCGCCAGGCCAGGTAGATCGCGCCGAGCGCGATGACGAGCAGGCCTGCCACCCGCCCCGTCCGGCCACTGGCCGCCGCCCCGGCCCTGCCCGCGGTGGCGGAGCGCGCGCGCGAAGCCGCTTCCGCTGGCTGCCGGGGCCTGGGCACCAGCGGTACAAGACCGTCGTCAACCGGCACGGCAGCACCGGACGGTGCTGTGTCGCGAGCCATTTCTACCACCTTTCGAAAAAATCAGCCTGTTCGGCGACCGTCCATACAAATGCCTCTGGGACGTGCCCGGAAAAGATTTCAATCAATGCACTTCTCCTGGCTGCTGACAGTCGACCGACATGATGACATCGCAAGTGTTCGCCCTCGATGATTACAGCAGCGCATACCCGCCATGACACAGGGTGAAAAGCCGGTGTTTCTCTTCCGAAGGAAGTAGGGCCGGATCAGGCCCGCTCGTCACCGACCGCCGGTAATATCACCGATAACGCCGCCGGTAATATGCTGGTTCGTCCGTCGAAAACAACCCGAAACGTCCGCCCGGTATACCGTGTCGACCACTTCGGCGGCATCCCTCCCGGGACGCGGCGCGCCATGGTCGCCACCCCGGGTGAATTCCGGTGGCTCACCCGGACGCCGGTGGAAGTGTCCACCGCGGTATCAAACCGGGCACGGTGACGACCATGGACGAAATGTCCAGAAACTGACTGCCGAGCCAGCGGCGGTGGCACGGCGGGCAGCGCCCCCACGCCGATACGGGCAGACGCCCACAGCCCACCGGGCGGCTTCACATGCCGGCGACGGCGCGTCGAAAGGCCCGGAGCGCGCCGCCATCGGGCCCATGTGATCAAGGCGTGATCGGGCTATGCGCGCGGATACCCGGCTCGTGGCGCTGTCCGGGATGTCGGGGAGCCGCCCGCGACCCGAGCGCGCGGCCGGCCGAATCCTCGAGATCGGCCGAGATCGACATCGCCGCTCCGGTCGGGGACCGGAGACGAAAACGCGGTCCTTCAACCGCCCGCTCGCCGGGTGGCCGATAAATGATCATTACGTGATGGCGGTCATACGTCCGGGTTCTGGCAAGGGCGGGCCGTTGACGCCATGGGATCATGGCGATGGAGCCGCGGTGGCGCGATCGCCTTTCTTCCGCGCTCGGGGCCGCTCAGCGCGAGCCCGGAAACCGGCCGGCAAGCCCGGGACCCGGCCTGGCCCGATCAGCGGTCAGGCCAGCTCAGGCCAGGCCAGCTCAGGCCAGGCCAGGCCAGGCCGGGCCAGGCCGGGCCGGCTCGGGTCACGGCAGGCCCCGTCCCCGGACCGCCCGGGGAACGGTCACGTAACCCCGCCCGGGGTTACCCGAGAGGAGGACCGATGCCGTCCGTGCTGTGGCTGCACGGAGGGGCGTGCGGCGGGAACACCATGTCCTTCCTGAACGCCGACGAGCCGAATGTCGTCGACCTCGTCACCAGCTTCGGGCTCGAGCTGCTCTGGCATCCCTCCCTCGCCCTGGAGTCGGGGACTCACGCGCGCAAGCTGCTGCGGGCCTGCGCCAGCGGCGAGACGCCGGTGGACGTCCTGGTGTTCGAGGGCTCCGTGATCGAGGGGCCCGAGGGCACCGGCCGCTACGACATGTTCGCCGACCGGCCCATGAAGGACTGGGTGATCGACCTGGCAGGAACGGCCCGGACCGTGGTCGCGGTCGGGGACTGCGCCTGCTGGGGCGGGATCGCGGCGACGGCGCCCAACCCGACGTCCTCGACCGGTCTGCAGTTCCACAAGCGTGAGCGCGGCGGCTTCCTCGGCGCGGAGTTCCGCTCGCGCGGCGGGCTGCCGGTCGTCAACATCCCGGGCTGCCCGGCCCACCCGGACTGGATCTCCCAGATCCTCGTCGCGCTGGCGACCGGCCGGGCCGCCGACATCGACCTGGACGAGCTCCAGCGGCCGCGGACGTTCTTCACCAGCTTCACGCACACCGGATGCACCCGGACGGAGTTCTTCGAGTACAAGCAGTCCACCACCACGTTCGGGGAGGGCACCCGCACCGGCTGCCTGTTCTACGAGCTCGGCTGCCGCGGCCCGATGACCCACTCGTCGTGCAACCGCATCCTGTGGAACGGCCAGTCGTCCAAGACCCGGGCGGGTGTGCCGTGCATCGGGTGCACCGAGCCGGAGTTCCCGTTCTTCGACCTTGAGCCGGGGACGGTCTTCCGGACCCGCAAGGCCGCCGGCGTCATCCCCCGGGAGATCCCGGAAGGCACCCGCCACCTCACCTACCTGGCCCAGTCCGCGATCGCGAAGATCGCCGCCCCGGACTGGTCGAAGAAGGACACGTTCGTCGTCTGACGCCCCGCCCGCTCCGCTCCGCCCGCACCGGATGGACACCGCCGACTGGAAGAAGGGGACACCGATGACCACCGTCGATCTCAACGTCAGCCCGATGGGCCGGGTCGAGGGCGACCTGGACGTCCAGGTGACGGTCAGCGATGGCGTGGTGACCTCCGCGCGGGCCCAGGCGGCCATGTTCCGCGGCTTCGAGATCATCCTTCAGGGCAAGGACCCCCAGGCCGGCCTGATCGTCACCCCGCGCATCTGCGGCATCTGCGGCGGCAGCCACCTGTACAAGGCCGCGTACGCCCTGGACGTGGCGTGGGGCACCCGGATACCGCCCAACGCCACGCTGGTCCGCAACATCGCGCAGGCGTGCGAGACGCTGCAGAGCATCCCGCGCTACTTCTACGCGCTGTTCGCGATCGACCTGACGAACAGGAAGTACGCGCGCTCGCCGCTCTACGACGAGGCCGTCCGGCGCTTCACCCCGTACACCGGTACCAGCTACGCCCCGGGGGTCGTCCTGTCCGGCAAGCCGACCGAGGTGTACGCGATCCTCGGCGGGCAGTGGCCGCACTCCAGCTTCATGGTGCCCGGGGGTGTCATGGGCGCACCCACCCTCTCCGACGTCACCCGGTCGATCGCCATCCTGGAGCACTGGAAGCACAACTGGCTGGAGAAGTACTGGCTCGGCTGTTCGGTCGAGCGCTGGCTGGCCAACCGCACCTGGGACGACGTGCTCGCCTGGGTCGAGGAGAACGACTCCCAGCACGACAGCGACTGCGGCTTCTTCATCCGCTACGGCCGTGACATCGGCCTGGACACCTACGGCGGCGGGATCGGCAACTACCTGGCCACCGGCACCTACTTCCACCCCGACCTCTACGCGGAGCCGACCATCGAGGGACGCAACGCCGCCCTGATCGCCCGCTCGGGGGTCTGTTCCAACGGCGAGTTCCTCACCTTCGACCAGAGGTGGGTCCGCGAGGACGTCACCCACTCCTTCTACGAGGGGACGCAGGCCCGCCACCCGTTCGACGGCGAGACCCGGCCGCTCGACCCGCAGCGAGGGCGTGAGCAGGGCAAGTACAGCTGGGCGAAAGCGCCGCGCTACCACCTGTCGGGGCAGGGGTACGTCCCGATGGAGGCCGGCCCGCTGGCCCGCCGGATAGTCGCCGGCGCCCCCGGCGCCGCCGCCCACCAGGACTACGACCCGCTGTTCACCGACATCATTGCCCGGGCCGGGCCGTCGGTGCTGGTCCGCCAGCTCGCCCGGATGCACGAGGCCGCAAAGTACTACCAGTGGACGCGGCAGTGGCTCGACCAGCTCGACCTGCGGGAGAGCTTCTACACCAGACCGGCCGAGCCCACCGAGGGCCGCGGTTTCGGGGCCACCGAGGCCGCCCGCGGGTCGCTGGCCGACTGGATCGTCATCGAGGACGGAAAGATCGCGAACTACCAGGTGGTCACGCCGACCGCGTGGAACATCGGCCCCCGGGACGGCTCGCAGACGCCCGGCCCGATCGAGCAGGCCCTGGTCGGCACACCGGTCGCCGACGCCGAGGACCCGGTGGAGCTCGGGCATGTGGCCCGCAGCTTCGACTCCTGTCTGGTGTGCACCGTGCACGCCTACGACGGGCGGACCGGCCGGGAACTGAGCAAGTTCGTGATCAACGGTGCGGTCTGACCCGGGGGAGACGGACAAGGAGCCCAGCGATGAGTGACGCCCGGCCGACCGGGCCGACGTGGAACGAACCCGGCTTCGGCGCGCTCTCGGAGGCGCTCGACGAGGCGGCGGCCGGCGTCCGGGAGCTGGAACCGGCGGCCCGGCTGCGGGCCGAGCAGCTGCGGCACGCCGTCGAGGCCCTGCACGGCAGCGGGATCAACGCGATCGTCCGCCGGCTGCGCGAGGATCCCCGCGGCCGGGAGCTGCTGTTCGAGCTGGCGGACGATCCCGTGGTACGCCTGCTCTTCTCCGTGCACGGGATCCTCCAGCCCACGCCGGTGACCGAGTCGCTGCGCGCGCTGGAGAAGGTCCGCCCGTACCTCCGGGCGCACGGCGGGAACGCGGAGCTGGTCCGGGTGGACGGGGACACCGCGTTCCTGCGGGTCAGCGGCACCTGCAACAGCCGCGCGCTGGCCGGAGTCACGTTGCGTGAGGTCGTCAAGGAGGCTCTGATCGGCGGGGTCGGGTCGATCGCGCGCGTGGTGATGCTCGCGGGTGACCCACCCCCGACACTGATCCCGCTGGGCCCGGTGCGTAACCGCGACGATGGAGACGACGGATGGGTGGCGGTCGGGACGGCGGCGGACCTCGGCGGGCGGCCGATCACGGCGCTGCACCTCGAGCGGGCCGACGGCGTCAGGGCCGACATCGTGGTCATCAGTCTCGACGGCCGGCTCACCGCCTACCGCGACACCTGCGCCCACCAGGGCCTGCCGATCAACGTGGCGCAGCTCGACCCGGCCACCGACACCCTCACCTGTCCGCGGCACGGATTCTGTTACGACGCGCGCTCCGGCGCCTGCCTGAACTCGCCAGGCGCGCAGCTGACGCGGCTGCCCCTGCGGGTGGACAACGGCCAGGTGTGGATACGGCTCGACGCGTGACAGCCGGCCACGCGACAGGATCATGTGGGGCTGTCCGGGCCGCCGGTTCCCGTCCTGGCCGGCGCTCCCCCGGCGTCGGCGTTCAGCCGGCCTGGCCGCGTTCAGCCGGCCTGGCGGATCCTGGAGTGGTGCGGCGCCCGCAGGATCTTTCCCGGGGCTCGCTCGTCGGCGGCCACCCAGTATCCGCCGTCAGGGCGTAGGCCCACCTGCTCGGGCGGGACGCACCGGCCGTCGACACGGTGGGCGTCGAACCCGGTGCCCACTCCCGCGAAGGTCTCGTGGCAGCCCGGGCAATGGGCGGCGGTCAGCGCCGTCCACTGCACGTCGCATCGCCCGCAGCCCAGCAGAATCGGGCGATCGTAGTCGACGTCCCGGCCAGCCAATGGCTCGCTCCTCACGCATGTCCGAGCTCTCGCCCTCCGCGGCCATGGTTCTTCCGCCCATGTATCGCGGCGAGCGCCGCTCCCCTGCGCTCACCGTCACAGTGCCGCAGACACGCAGACTATCGGTGTATCCACCGCGTTTCGCCCCGTCCCCTCCTCGAAGCTCGTCCAGCAGGTCAACGGCAGCGCGAAAACCATGATTTATTGATCTTTGGTTGTTACCGGCGGATCCTGGCCGCCGGTCACGCGGAAACCACGACCGTACGGTCTCCGGTCGGCCACGGAGGTGCAGACAAACGCACGGTACCGAAGACGGCACCAAACGCGGCTGACAGGCCGATCGGGAGAACCGGGCCAGGGCCCCTGCGCCGCCGTTGACCGGTTTGTCAGCGTCTGCCGAGGGTCATGACGTCGTCGTGCCGCGCCACCTGACAGGTGGGCCGCCGTTGGCCTGGTGGTACCAGAATAGTCCCGGGTTGCGCCGGCGGGCCCGGGGACGGCACGGCCGTCCTTCGTCGGTGCTCCCTCGGTGCTCCCTCGGTGCTCCCTCGGTGCTCCCTCGGTGCTCCCTCGGTGCTCCCTCGGTGCTCCCTCGGTGCTCCCTCGGTGCTCCCTCGGTGCTTTTTCAGCGTCTCTTCAGCGCTTCCTCGGCGTTCGAGACCGGGTGTCGGCAGGGCTGGAAAGCCGGGAAAACCGGAAGCCGACATGGGAGACCCGGATCCGGAAGATCCGGGTTCCCGAGCGCCGTCCGGAGCAGGCCGAACGGTCCTCGTGTCCCGGCGGGCGGCCCGGCGTCACCGCGGGAGCCAGCCGGGACACAGCCGCGCGAAACGGAAACGGTGAAACGGAAATACCGGTGGATCAGGCCGCCTCGGCCGGCTCGTAGGTCTGGCAGCGCGGACCGCACACCCGGATGCAGGCATTGCAGCCGATGCACTGGCCGGCGGCATCGATGATCATAATTTTGCGCTCGATGTCCTCGTCGTCGTCAAAGGGATCGACCAGTTCACCCTCGTCGTTCACGCCCATCAGGCGGAGCACACCCTGGGCGCAGACCTTGTAGCAACGACCACAGCCGATACATTTGTCCCCGTCCAACGCCACGATGTACTGCGGTACCCAGGGAGTACCGTCGCGGGTGGCGAACTTCACATGACTCATTCCCGATCTCCTCGGTCCAGAACGATCAGACGGCGCGCTTCACGCCTCCTGGCGGCCCGTGCGGCCGAGCCGCCGGCAGCGCGGAAAACACGACCACGCCACCTTCGGCCCGCTACGCGAGCGGCGTCCGATGCGCCATATACACGACCTGTCCGAGGAACCGCCCGTGGACGGGAAGCACGGAAGTCGCCCAGGGGCACCTACGACGCCTACAGCTCCATCTTGGCGTGGGCCCCGCGGGCGGGCACCGTACAAGTACGCAGGTACCTCAGCAAACGGTATCTCGGCCCCGGCCACGTGGGCGGACGGCTACTTGACCAGGGCGCGGCGGGCTCCCCGCGGCCGGGGTGGCGGGCCGTCCGGGCCTTCCGGACGAGCCGTCGCGCCCGCGCGCCGCCCACCGGCGCGGCGCCGGAGAACGTCGACGCCGCCGCCGACGACGACGACAAGATGTGATGTGCACACATTCATGTCCACCCGGCCGGCATATCAGCCCGGCCAGCCGCCGTGGACGACCCGCCGGCCGAACCACAATCCCTCGACCGTCTTCCAGGAGCGATACAAAGTAAAGACTGTTCCAGCCGGCGTGCGCGGGACTCTCCGACCAGGGCCCGCGGAGCTGAACGCGACGCGCCGGGACGAGAGGTGGAAAAACGACGTTACCCGGCATGCCACCGCCCGCCGGGCGAGATGCGGCGAGATCGTCCCCGGGCCGGTCAGAATACCGACCAGGAAACTGGCCAGAACGTACTGCCGGCAGCATACGAGAACATAACGACACCGAGATACCAAGCAAATACACACTGGCGTACGAAAACGGCGGATGGCCCGCGAGGACACCACCGGAGAGGACCGCCGGTAAACGGCGGCGGCTCATGAACAAACATGCCCGACAGGACCTCCGTGGCCGCTGTCCGCGACCGTTCCCGGACCGCGCCACAACATCCAGACAATTATCTTGCGCCAATCGACAATCGGGGGGATCGCCTGTGACGGACGTCGCGATAGTCGGGCTTTCGGCTCGTTTTCCGGGCGCGGCCGACCTCGGCGAATTCTGGCGCCTGCTCCAGACAGCGGGGCCACAGTTCCACGAGGTGCCGGACAGCCGATGGATTCACCGGACCTTCTACGACCCGCTGAATCCACGAAATCCGCATCGGGCC
>NZ_CAKKTL010000198.1:0-9709 GCF_920664355.1 Protofrankia sp. CiP1_Cm_nod2 | reverse complement strand
GCTCGCGCTCCTCACGCCTCATGAGGTTCTCACCCCATCGGTCGGGGGCGCTGTCGGCGAACGCGTTGAAGATGGCTGACCCCGGCGGCGTGTGGAAGACGCCGGCGGCCCTGGCCAGCGCCGGGTCGAGGTCGTATCCGGCCGGGCTGGTCAGGTAGGCGTCGGCGTATCGGAACGTGGCGCTCTGTCCGCCGCGGTCGTGAAGCCACAACGTTCCGGCGGCGGTCTCCTGCCCGTCGATCTCGACGGTGACCTCGACAGGATCCCGTCCGGCCATCAGCGCCATACTCGCTTGGGGAGGATCTCGTCCATGAGTAGCCGGCCGACGTCGGTCTCGTACGGGTCGGGATGCAGGGCGATGCTGTGATCACCATCCTACGAACGATCGAGCACCCCGTGCGGGTCTCGTGGCTGTCATCGGGGATACCGATCATGCTGGCGGCCTGGCAACAGGAGATGGCCGAGGACATTACGTTGGCTGCTCGATAGGCACCTCAGGGTCATGCACGACCGCGCGTACGTCGATGCCATGGCTCACGAGAGCGGGCACGACCAGCCCGGCGAACGTGCCGGTAGCCCCGGTCGCGAGGATCTTCATCGTTGCCCTCCTTCGGCGGAGGGATCGATCGAGGTCGGAGCGACCACCGGGGTCGTGCGGATAGTCGTCCGCGGCTGTTCCGGGAACGAGATCCTCGCGGTCGGTGTGGACGGTCCGCGTCAGCGGGGCGGTCCGATGACGATGTTGCCGAACTGCTCAGCCGCTTCGGCCATCCGTTCGGGTGAGATCTGGAAGCCGTCGGGTCGCGGGGTGGACCTGTCGCGGCCGGCGTAGCGGAACATGCCCTCAATGCCGGCCGGTGTGTTGATCATCAACAGGTCGGCCTTCTTGGACGTGATCCGGTAGGCGTGCGGTTTGCCCTTGGGGAGGAAGACCACGCCGCCGCCGGTCAGCTCGTACTCGCGGTCGTCGTACCAGACCAGTGCGGTGCCCTTGATCAGCATGAACACCTCGTCTTCGAGGGTGTGCTTGTGATAAGGCGGCGCCTCGCCCTCGCTGACGTCGAACCTGCCCATCATCAGTTGGCCGTCGGTCGCCGCGCCGTCGAGCACCATCGTGAGAGTTCCGCCGTCGAGCCATTCGAGCTGCTGTTGCTGCTGGGCCTGGGCGAGATAGAGCATGCTCACGTCGTTCTCCTTCGCATCGTCGGTGCGACGTCCATCGCGCCCTGACGTCCGTCGCGCCTTCCGGCCCGGAACCGGCACGGCGCGCTACGCGGGCACGGAGCCCTCAGCCGGGTGCGATCTCCGGCATCCGCGTGCGCCGAGCCTCGTGGTGACCACGCCTCGAGCGTAGGGCCCACGCATCCGGAGCGCATTCGCCCGCTTGCTGAAAAGGTGTTCCTTATTGCGGCGCTCGCGCCTCGGTCACGGTCACGGTCAGTCAGAGTCAGTTGTAGTCGGTCACCTTCCCTACATGGCGCGGCTGCGGCGGAACGCCCGAGGTGCCATACCGATCTCGCGGCGGAACGCGGTCGAGAACTGGCTGGCGCTGCTGAACCCGCACTGCTGCGCGATGTCGGTGACGGACAGGTCGCTGTCCTCGAGACGACGCCGCGCCACGTCGATCCTCATCCGGGTGAGAAACCGGCGTGGCGGCAATCCCGTCGAGGCCTGAAAGACGCGCAGGAAGTGGTACGGGCTCAGCCCGGCGCTGCCTGCCATGTCGGCGAGTGACAGGGGCAGGTGAAGGTTGTCCCGCATGAACTCGATCGCCGTCCGGACACGGACGTCCTCCCTCCCGACGCTGACGGGGCCCGGCGATCCAGTCCCGTAGCGGCTGAGCACATGGGCGAGCAGGAAGGCCGCCGAGGTCTCCGCGTACAGCTCGTCGACTCCCGCAGCCATCGCGTGAGTGAGCTCGGTCAGGACGCTGCGCACGACGTGGTCCTCGATCAACACCGGCTCCGCCAAGGTGACCGGCGAGGACCGTCGATGACTCAGCAGGCCGGCGGTACGCGCGAGATCGTCTGCCGGGAGAACCATGACAACGAGCTCGCGCATGCCGCTCCCCGCATGCGTCCACTCATAGCTCAGCGGCACTCCGACTGGGACGATCCACGCCTTCCCCGGCGCGAGCTGGGCGGATCGCCGGGCTACTCCGTCGCGTCGTTGCACGGCCACGCTTCCACGGGTCACGAGCATGATCCGGGAATGGGGCAGGACGCCCGTGTCCGCGCGTCCCGAAGAATCACAGCGCTGAGCGACCCGGACGAGCACCGACACCCAACCGGCATCCCGCACGCTGCACCTTCGGGTCGCACACCACACGTCCTGGTCGAAGCGCTGCGCCAGTTCAGCCGCAGGGAAACGCATCGCCTCCGAAGCCGACGGATCTGCCGTCACGCTGAGCTCCTTGGTTCCCGGCCCTGAAATCACCGTCCACCCGGTCGCCACACGGACCCTGGCCAGGGACAATGCCCGATGACCACGCCGACCGGAACATCATCTACCGAATCGGACGGATGTTCCGTACACCTGGCGGTTCCGGAGGCTCCGGTCCGTCTGGTGACCGCGATCGTGGGGCCGTTCCCCGGCTGAAGCGTAGGTGAACGCGAGGACCTCGTCGTGTCCAGCGGTGGCTTCGACCAACATCTTCGGGGCGTGCGGCCTGGAGCGTCGCCGAACGGCTGTCAGTCAGACCTCGGCTGGCGAGGGAGCGAGCCTTTCCGGTAACGTTCCGCTACGTTATTTAACGATAACGCTGTGCGGCTGAGAACCCGGGATTCCCTTTCACCGTACTCGGGTTCTGGTCGGTGCTGTCAGGGCTGCCGTGGTACCCGCCGCGTCGGCGGGCTGACCAGCGTGTTCCCGTCCGGGCTCGCGAGGCGTCGCTCCAGCAGGGTGAACGCCTCGATCGCGTCGGCCGCCTCGAACGCCCGGTTGCGCCGGCCGACGGTGACCTGCCGGAGCACATCCGCCTCGACGAGTCGGCCCACCGCCTCGTTCGCCGCCTGCACGCTGCGCCCGCTCAGTGCCGCGGCGGAGCGGACGGTGAGCACAGGTGCCGCTGGCAGCACACGCAGCAGGCGGTCGAGCGCGGAGCCCGCCCGCACCGGGCCGACCCGCTGAAACCAGCCGGCCTGAAGCACCGCCATCCGCCGCTCGAAGTCGGCCGCGTCCGCGCATGCCCGACCGCACGCCGCCGCGAACAGCGCGATCCAGGCATCGGTGGCCACCCGTGCGTCCTCGGATGCGGCGGAGCCGACGTAGTGGGTGGCGGACAACGCGGCCAGATACTGGCGCGACCAGGTCGCCAGGATGAGGGAGACGGGCGGGAACACGTCGACCGCGAGGCCACGCCGTCGCAGCACCATATGGATCAGGGCCCGGCCGGTCCGGCCGTTACCGTCGATGAAGGGATGAATCGTTTCGAACTGCGCATGGGCCACAGCGGCCTGGACGACCGCCGGCAGCCCGTCGTCGTCGCAGAACGCGCAAAGGTCCGCCAACAGCTCGGGCACGACCTCGGGCGGTGGTGGTACGAACACCGCCGAGCAGGGGTTGTAGCCGCTGCCGCCGATCCAGTTCTGCACGGTCCGAATCGTGCCGCCGTAATCCGCCAACCGGCTTCCGGCCAGCAGGCGTCGGTGAACCTCCAGCAGTGAGGCGACCGTGATGGGCTGGCCGACACCGACCAGTTCGGACACGCCCGCCATCGCGTCGATGTTGCCCAGCACCTCGGCGGCGGTGACGTCAGTCGCCTTCTCCCCGAGCTCCCGCGCCGCCTCGGCCCGCAGCAGACGGCGACCGCCGACCTCAAGCCCCTCGATACGCGACGAGCCGACCGACTCGGCCCGCAGCAGGATGCGCGCAAGCACCTCGGAGCCCCGCAGGGCGGTTGCCTCCCGGCCCAGCCGGCTGATGGCCACCTCGGCGTCGGCGACGTCGGCCGCCGTCCCCGCGTCCAGCCGGAACTCCCGCCCGACCAGGGGGTCCGGCAGGTAGGCGTCGTAGTCGCAGCCCGACCGGTCACGCCTCGACAACCCGGAATCAAGATCGCTTTCCCAGTGCCGCCGCAGTAGACGAGCCACTTCCACCCTCCATGTTCAAGGTTCCAGAATAACCTTGAACATGGAGACCTCGAAATCAAGATTGCCGAACGCCCGGGAGGAGGCCGCCGGTGGCCGGCCGGCGCGGCCGGCTTCCCGACGGTCGCCGATCGACAGCGGTCCGCCTTCCACTCGCCCATGATCACCAAGGACCGTCGGCGAGCGTCCGGGAGATCGGTTCGATGCTGGCCGCGGGTGGCTGGTCTCGAAACGGGCCAGCCGGGCATGCCGCCGCTTCGCGAGGGGCTTGTTCGCCCACAGCGGACGACAAAAAAGAACGATGAAGTGAAAGAAAAACAAGGAAAAAGGAGAGATAATCAAAAAGGAAACAGCCACTCCTCACTACTTTTAATATATAGCACACCGGAAAGCTTGCGGCAAGGCCCGGGTCGTGCCGCAGAATAGCCGTCCGAGGCCAGAAGCTGCGGAAACGGGAGTCGCGGAATGCGTGTGTTGTTGTCGACGTATGGGTCGCGCGGGGACGTCGAACCGCCGGTGGACGCGTGGTATGGCTGCGGGCGCTGATGGCGTGAACCCCTTGACCACCAGCGCGTTCGGCCTTCCCGACCACCTCGCGGCCAAGGCCGACCCGACGTTGATCGCCGGCAATGGCGAGACCGCGCCGGACCGCTGGGCGCCGATCCTGAACACGCTGGTGGACGCACCCGACGGACCCGTGGCCCGGGCCCTGCGGGATCCGCGGACGGCGGACCTGGCCCGTACCGTCTACCGAGCAGCCGGACCGGCCGAGAGCCCCGCCGAACTCCGCGATCCGGGGCGGTTCCCGTCCCCCGATGCCGTGCGCACCCACCTGGCCTGGCGGTGCTTGCAGGTGGCCTACCCCGGATCAGACAGCCCCACCAGAACCGACAAGAACGACCAGCAGCTCCGTGCGCTGATCTTCCTGGCCCGCCAGCGTGCGTCCGATCGGCGCCTGCCAGGTCTGAGCTGGTGGCACCTGCACCGTACCGTACCGCGCCCAGTCGTCACGCTGTCCGGGCTCGTCTTCGGCATCTCCTTCGGGGTGCTGCTGGGCACAGTGCTGGGCTACCCGATCGGGATCGGGTTCGGCGCCGTCGCAGGCCTTGTCGTGGCGAGGACGTTCCATCAGCTCACCACCAAAGCGCCGGAGACGCCGAGCGTGCTGCTTTTTGGGACGCCGCCGCTACCAGGCTGGCGCGTGGGGCGAGGCGCGCAGGCGCGGGCAGCCGTCATCGATCTCGGAACCCACCCTGCCCGGGCCCTGCTGCACCGGCACCGCCGGTGCACGCTGTTCCTGACCACTCCGCTGGTAACCGGTGTCTGCATTCTCGTCACGGCCGGCGAGGCATACCTCACGGGCTGGGGGCACCCACCCACCGACCCGCTGATCGCTCTGGCCGCCGTGATCTGTTGCGAAATCAGTGCCTGCCTGCCCACCCCATGGGGCATGTTCCTGCTCTCCCGGCACTGGCTCGCCTGGCGCCACGGCCTCCCCCGCGACATCCTCGGCCTTCTCGACGACGCCACCGAACGCGGCATCCTGCTGCGCACCGGCGGGGTATGGCAGTTCCGCCATCCGAGCATCGCGGAATACCTCGCCGCCCCGCCGTGGCCCGACCGACCCACGCTGCCGCTTTCTGACGGGCCCGCGGCGGACATCCCCGGGCTGGGAAGATAACCACCGTCCCAGTTCGGCCCGTCGGCTCGGGCCGTGTCAGGTGCGTCCGCAGGCATCGAGAAGAAGCTCTGCGACGAGATCCAGGTCGTCGGTCGTGAGGTCACTGCCACCCGCGCCGTGTATCCATCGGATGGCCTGATCACGGCGGTGGACGAGCCACAGATCGACGTGCAGGGCGATGTCGGCGGCGGTCGACGAGTCGCAAGCACCGAGCTGGGCCAGCGCTGCCGTGCGCGCCGTGTGGTCGAGCGTGAGCCGGACGACGTCGAGCAGGTCGGTGCCCTGTTTCCGCGTAGAGCGGTTCATCACCGCTTGCAGCTTCATCGCAATGATCGGACCGGGCTCTGCGACGGGCGTCTTCACCTCCACGCGGTCGCCTTCCGACCAGATCACCTCGATGGCGATCTCGGTGGCGGTGTCGTTCGCCCATGCGTGCGCGGACGCGTGGAGACGGTCACCGGGACCGTCGCTCAGCTGGTCGAGCTCTGCCAGTCCGCTGCTGTTCGTGGGCCTGGCTGCCACTGTGGCTGCCAGTTCCGGTGGCCGAGCGGCACGCCCCGATGTGCTTCTCGTGCCCACCGGCAGCGGCATAGGACGTTTTGACCTCCGATACTAAAGATCGGTAGCCTCGCCGGCATCGGACCATGGGGGAGGCGTTCGTGCGTGAGATCGCGACCATCGACCGGCAGCCAGGCAGCGGCACCATCGCCGTGTGGATCACCAGGAGGACAGAGTCGCTGCAGGCACGGCATGTCAATGCCGCCGCCATCGACGAGGCCGGCGATCCCCTCGCGCTCGAGAAGGTTCGATTACTGACGCGCTGCTGTGTCATCCTGGTAACGGAAGGCTCGTTACTGGACGGGCTGCCGATCGAGGGCGAGCCGCTCACCGTAGCGGCTCTCGAGACCCTGGTTGCTGAGACGGAGGGGCATCAGCAGCGGATCCTCGCGGCGCTCGACGCCTACAAGCAGCACACCCGGTCCAAGACCCTGGTCTCGCCAGCGTTCCCCACCAGCCCGAAGGTCGACGGCTTCCCGCCTGTTGAGGACACCCCGAGCAAACGTGCCCTGGCGACCGCGAACTTTGCAGCTTGCGTGTGGACGACCTGGCTTGAGACGGACGAGGAACGGCGCCGACGTACTGTCCGGCCGAAGACGGGTCAGTCACCGTGGATCATGCCCGAGGAGTTGAACAGTCAGACGGTGCCGGACTTCCCACCCGTCTTCGCTGGGCGTCTCCATGAGCAGCCGCTGGTGTGACCGTGCTCCCCTACACCGCCATCGACTTCGAGACCACCAACTCCTACCGGGGCCTGGCTCGACGGCTACCGGGTGCAGTGCAACGGGATACCACTGCCTCGGAGGTGTCGCGGTGAGCGAGCAGCACGTGTTGGGTCTTCAAGAGGTTGACGAGACGCAGGTCGCGGTCGTTGGCGGCAAGGGCGCGCACCTGGGGGCGCTGTCGCGGATCGACGGCATCCGCGTGCCGGCTGGCTTCTGCGTGACGACGGACGCCTTCCGGCGGATCATGGCGGAAGCGCCCTCGATCGACGATCGGCTCGATCAGCTGTCGCGCCTGAACCCGGACGACCGGGAGGCGATCCGCACGCTCAGCGCGGAGATCCGCCGGACCATCGAAGGGATCGCCGTCCCGGGCGATCTCGCGGCGGCGATCACCGGCGCTCTCGCCCAGTGCGGCGAGCACGCCGCCTACGCCGTCCGATCCAGCGCGACGGCGGAGGACCTGCCGACGGCCTCCTTCGCCGGCCAGCAGGACACGTACCTGAACGTCGTGGGGCCGGCGGCGATCCTCTGGCACGTCAGCCGGTGCTGGGCCTCGCTGTTCACCGAGCGGGCCGTGACCTACCGCCAGCGCAACGGCATCGACCACCGTACGGTCCACATGGCCGTGGTCGTGCAGCGGATGGTCTTCCCGCAGGCGGCCGGCATCCTGTTCACAGCCGACCCCGTCACGTCCAACCGGAAGGTCGCCTCCGTGGAGGCCGGCTTCGGCCTCGGCGAGGCCCTGGTCTCCGGCCTGGTGAACCCGGATGTCTTCAAGGTGCGCGACGGCGAGGTCGTCGCCAGGACGGTCGCCGCCAAGCAGCGTGCGGTTCACGCCTCGCCGGCGGGCGGGACGCGGGAGCAGGCGATCGACCCGGAGCGGCAGGAGCAGCCGGCGCTGACGGATGCGCAGGTCGTGCGGCTCGCGCGGCTCGGCCGGCGGATCGAAGCGTACTTCGGCCGCCCGCAGGACATCGAATGGTGCCTGGTCGACGACGGCTTCCAGATCGTCCAGAGCCGGCCGATCACCACGCTGTTCCCCATCCCCGAGTCCGGCGACCGGGAGAACCACGTCTATGTCTCCGTCGGCCATCAGCAGATGATGACCGACCCCATGAAGCCCCTGGGGCTCTCCTTCTGGCAGATGACGACCCCCGCGCCGATGGCTGAGGCCGGCGGCCGCCTGTTCGTCGACGTCACCCAGAGGCTGGCCTCGCCGGCGAGCCGGGCCGGCCTCCTGGAGGCCCTGGGGAGATCCGATCCGCTGCTCGGGGACGCGCTGCGGACCATCCTCGAGCGCGACGGCTTCGTCCGGCCGCTCCCTGACGAGGGTCCCCCCGGGCCACTGTTTGGCGGCGCGCCAGCCCCGATCGAGACCGATCCGGCCATCGTCACCGAGCTGATCGGGCGCAGCGAGGCGTCCATCGCCGCCTCGGAACGCGACATCCGGACGAAGTCCGGCGAGGCGCTGCTCGACTTCATCCGGGCGGACCTCCAGGAGCTGAGACGGATCCTGTTCGATCCGCGGAGCCATCAGGTGTTCATGTCGGCGATAGAGGCCACGTGGTGGCTCAACGAGCGGCTGGAGGCGTGGCTGGGCGAGAAGAACGCGGCGGACACACTCACGCAGTCCGTGCCCCACAACGTCACGTCGGAGATGGGGCTGGCGCTGCTCGACGTCGCGGACGTGATCCGCCCGCATCCGGACGTGGTGGCGTTCCTGCGGCACGTCGAGGACGAGGGTTTCCTGGACGAGCTGCCCAGGCTCGCGGGCGGGACCGAAGCGCGAGCCGCCATCGAGGCCTGGCTCGACAGGTACGGCATGCGCTGCGTCGGCGAGATCGACATCACGCGGCCGCGTTGGAGCGAACGCCCCTCCACGCTCGTCCCCATGATCCTCGGCAACATCAGGAACTTCGAGCGGGGCGAGAGCCGACGACGCTTCGAGCAAGGCCGGCAGGAGGCCTGGAAGAAGGAGCAGGATCTGCTGGAGCGCCTGCGGGGCCTGCCGGACGGGGAGCGCAGGGCCGAAGAGACGAAGCGGATGATCGACCGGGTCCGGACCTTCATCGGGTACCGGGAGTATCCGAAGTACGGGATGATCAGCCGCTACTTCGTGTACAAGCAGGCCTTGTTGGAAGAAGCCGAGCGCCTCGCGCAGGCCCACGTACTCCGCGAGAAGGAGGACATCTTCTACCTCACGTTCCAGGAGCTCCACGACGTCGTGCGCACGAACCGCGTGGATGACCAGCTCATCGGCCGGCGCAAGGACGCGTTCAGGTCGTACCGGGCGCTCACACCGCCCCGGGTGCTCACGTCCGACGGCGAGGGCGTCGTCGGGGCGTACCGACGCGACGATGTGCCGGCCGGCGCGCTGATCGGCCTACCGGTCTGCGCCGGGACCGTCGAAGGGCGGGCCCGCGTCATCCTGGACATGGCACGGGCCGTTCTCGAACCGGGTGACATCCTCGTCACGGCCCACACGGACCCCAGCTGGACGCCCCTCTTTGTCGCCATCGCAGGCCTGGTGACGGAGGTCGGAGGACTGATGACGCACGGCGCGGTGATCGCCCGGGAGTACGGATTGCCGGCCGTCGTCGGTGTGGTGGACGCCACCCGACTGATCCCCGACGGGCAGCGGATCCGCGTGCGCGGAA
>NZ_CAKKTL010000197.1:10251-10781 GCF_920664355.1 Protofrankia sp. CiP1_Cm_nod2 | reverse complement strand
CACCGGCTCCGGCCACGGTCGCGGCCGGGGCCGCGCGGCCCGTCGGCGGTGCGTCCACGGCCGCGCCGGCGGCACCTGCCGCGCCGGCGACGAGCGCCCGTCCGTTACCGGCAGGAACGTCACAGCCGCCGAAGGCGGTTGCTCCCGTCCCGCCGTCGACCGCGCCGAAACGCGTCTTCGCCCCCGTCGTGATCCTGAACAACTCCAGGGAGCCGGGGCTCGCCGACGCTGCCCGGGCCCGGCTGGAAGCCGCCGGCTTCACGGTGACCCGGGTCGGCAACTACAACGCGGCGTACAACGTCGCGGTACCCACCGTGTTCTACGAGCCGGAGCAGAAGGCCGCCGCCGAGACCCTGCAGGAGCTGATCCCGGATGTCAGAGCCGCGGCTCCCAAGAGCGCGCACTTCAACTCGGACGACCCGCTCATCCTTGTCATCACCAAGGATTTCCAGATCGACCCGCCCGAGTGACGGACCTGAGCCCATGACTCCCACACCCGGCAGCAGCGGCACACCCGGTACCAGCGGCAC
>NZ_CAKKTL010000197.1:7963-9733 GCF_920664355.1 Protofrankia sp. CiP1_Cm_nod2 | reverse complement strand
CAGCAGCACGCCCGGCAGCGGCCCGCTCGCCGGGGCGCCCCGGACGCTGGCCGGCGGCTCCGGGCTCGCCGCGCTGCTCACCGACCCGCGGCATGCCCTGATCGCGCTCGACTACGACGGCACCCTCTCACCCATCGTCAGCCGTCCCTCCGACGCCGTTCCCGCGCCCGGTGCGCTGCGCGCCCTGGCCCGGCTGGCCGAACGGGTCGGATCGATCACCATCATCACCGGCCGCCCGGTCGAGGCCCTGCTCTCGCTCGCCCGGTTCACCGACGAGCCGGGGCTGCACTCGCTGTCCATCCTCGGCCAGTACGGGCTCCAGCGCTGGGACGCCGCCACCGGAACGATCACCAGCCCCGAACCGTTGCCCGGGGTGGCCGCGGTCCGGGCCGCACTGCCCAGGCTCCTGCAGGACGCGCCCGCCGGGACCGTCGTGGAGGACAAGGGGCACGCCCTGGTCGTCCACGTCCGCCGCACCGCCGACCCGGACGCGTCACTGGCCTCGCTCACGCCCGCGCTGACCGTCCTGGCCAGGGACAACGGGCTGGATGCCGCACCTGGCAAACGGGTGCTGGAGCTACGCCCGCCCGGCCACGACAAGGGCCGGGCGCTGCGCGACCACGTGGCCGGGCTGGGCGTCCGCTCCGTGCTGTTCGCCGGCGACGACCTCGGTGACCTGCCGGCCTTCGACACGGTCGACGAGCTGCGGGCCGCCGGTATCCCCGGGCTGACCGTGTGCAGCGACGGCCCGGAGGTCCCCCGGGCACTGCGGGAGCGGGCCGATCTCGTCGTCCCCGGCCCGGAGGGAGTGGTGGCGCTACTGCTCCTGCTCGCCGCCCGTCTGGCCTAGAGCACCGATCGCGTAACCGTACGTATCCTCGCAAACGGCGGCGCACGTCGATGAGCGCCGATCATGGCCTACACCGGTGGTCGTGGACGGGATTCGCACTGCCTGGCCGGCCTGGAACGCCCGCCCGGGACGCCGGCCGTCCCCGGCGGGGTGGGGTGGGGTGGGGTCACTCCAGCAGCGCGTCGAGCTGGTCGCGGAACCACTTGCGCGGGGGGAGCCTGCCGGCGACGGCGGCGAGCCGGGCGCACCGGTCGCGGCGCTCGTCAGCGGCCATCAGCAGCGCGGTGTGCAGCGCCCGGGCGGTCGCGCTCACGTCGAACGGGTTGACCACCAGCGCGTCGTCGGCCATCTCCACGCACGCCCCGGCCTCGCGGGAGAGCACCAGGGCCGCCCCGGGCCGGGAGAGCACCGTGCCCTCCTTCGCGACCAGGTTCATGCCGTCCCTGATCGGGTTCACCACCAGCACCTCGGCCAGCGACAACGCCGCCAGTGACCGCGGGTAGTCATCGTTGACCTCCAGCCGGACGGGCAGCCAGGTCGCGGTCGCGAACTCGTCCTCGATCTCCGCCACGATCCGCTGCACGGCGGCCGTGTACTCGCGGTATTCGGGAAGGTCGTGGCGGGACGGATAGGCGCACACGATGTGCACCACCCGCCCCTGCCACTGCGGATAGTCGCGCAGCAGCTCCCGGTAGGCGTCCAGACCGCGGACGATGTTCTTCGACAGTTCGGTCCGGTCCACCCGCACGATCACCCGCCGGCCCGCGGCGATCTCGCGCATCTCGGCGGCGCGGGCGGCCACGTCCTGCCTGGACGCGCGTCTGAGCAGCCAGTCACCGTCGACCCCGAGCGGATGGACCCCGATCCGGACGGCGCGGCCGCGGTAGCGCAGCCACGGCCCGCCCGCCCCGTCGCGGCCC
>NZ_CAKKTL010000197.1:5567-7584 GCF_920664355.1 Protofrankia sp. CiP1_Cm_nod2 | reverse complement strand
CACCGGCGGAACGCCTCCGCCCACTCCGGAGCGAGGAAGCCGAGCCGGTCGGCACCGAGCATGCCCTGGACGACCGCGCGGGCGACGTCGTCCGGCAGCATGCGGAAGTACTCCGGTGGCGCCCACGGTGTGTGACTGAAATGAGCGATCCGCAGGTCCGGGCGCAGCCTGCGCAGTTGCGCCGGCACCAGCGTCAGGTGGTAGTCCTGGATCAGGACGGCCGCGCCCGGCGCCGCCTCCCGGGCCAGCGCCTCGGCGAACATCGTGTTGTAGATCTCGTACGCCTGCCAGTCGCGCTGGAAGGCCGCGCCGAAGGAGGGCTGGGACGCCGACGCGTAGAGCAGGTGCAGGACGAACCACAACGTACGGTTGGCGACCGCGTTGTACGCCCGGTCGAAGACGACCCTGTCCACGTCGAGCATGTGGACGGCCGTGCCGCCGGTGTCATGGCCGGCAAGATCCAGACGGCCGTCCGGCGCCGACCGGGTGGCCCGCCGGTCCGCCTCGCTGATCGCCGCGCACACCCAGACCAGCCCACCACCGGCCCTGTCGCGCCCACCGGCCGGGCCGGTCCCGTCAGCCCCGTCAGCCGAGCCGGTCCCGTCAGCCTCGTCCGTCCCGCCGAGCCCACTGGCCGGCCCGGCGTCATCGCTGGCGACCGCGTGCAGGCCGCTGACCAGCCCACCGCCGCCACGGCGCACGACGAGCGACCCGTCGTCACCCGTCGTGAACGCCACCGGGCCGCGATTGGACGCGACAAGCACCCGGGCGGTCCCTCCAGCGGCCACGGGACGCGGCGTTTCATCGACCGACCGGGCATGACGCACCCTGCGAAGGGTAGTGCCTCGACAGCGGCCGCACCGCGGCCGTCACCGGCCCCCTGCCCACAGCTCCCCTGGCACCCATGACACGGGAGCTCTGGGCACCCCTGACACGGTGGTGCGGAACGGGGCCCAGCCCGCTCCGGCCCGGCGGATCAGCAGGCCGTGCGCCTGACGGCACCCTGACCGAGCGAGAGCTGTCCGTGGATCGTCCGGCTGACGTCACACCGTCCTGGCGCGTTCCGGCAGCCCGCGGATCAGACGGCGGCGGGCCGCGGCGTGGGCAGGACCGAGCGCACCGCGCTCACCCACCCGGCACCGAGGGTGCCGTCCTCCACGACGACGTTGCCGTAGCCGGGCAGCAGATCGACGAGGTCCGCATGGTGCAGCGCGTTCGCGACCAGGTGCATGCGGCCGACGTGGCCGGCCATGACCAGGTCGCTGGCGGAGTCCCCGATCGCGATCGCCTGCTCCGGGCGCAGCCCCCGGCGGGCCAGGTCGAAGGCCACCGCGGCTCCCTTGCTGACCCCGTCGGGCACCAGGTGGTAGACGTGCGGGACATCGTCCAGATCGGGCATGGTGGCCCGCGCGATGATGCCGTTGTCGCGCATGGTCAACCATGCGTAGCCTTCCGCGGCAAGCCACGCGTCGGCCTCGGCCACGTCGATGTTGCCCCGCAGCATGATGTCGATCTCACGGCCGCGGATCCAGGAGTGATGCGCCTCCAGGCGTCCCGGATACCGGGCGACCAGCGCCGTGACCAGCTCCTCGGGTATCCGGTCGAACGTCTCGGGCATGGCTCCGCGCAGGATCTGGCTGCTACGCCCGTGGTCCCAGCCGACGATGGCGCCGAGTTCGGCGATGAAGCCGTCCGCCCCGAAGATCGAGGCGGCCTCGGTGAGCTGAGGCCGGGTCCGCCCGCTGACCAGGACCAGCGCGATGCCGGCCCGGTGCAGGTCGATCAGGGCGTGCGCCGGGTCCAGGGTGACGGAGTGGTCCTCGCTGCGGAAGAAGCATCCGCGCGGCCCCACCATGGTCCCGTCGAGATCGGTATAGACGACCTGGACACTCATCGGTGCTGTCCTCCTGTTCACGCTGTTCGCGCTGTTCGTGGCGTCCACTCTGTTCGTGGCGTCCAGGCTGCTCATGGCGGGTGGGCGTTCGTGGCGGGGTGTTCGTGACATGTGGGACGGGGG
>NZ_CAKKTL010000197.1:0-5395 GCF_920664355.1 Protofrankia sp. CiP1_Cm_nod2 | reverse complement strand
TGCCGTGCCACGGCGCCGGGGCTGTCACCTGGTGGGGCCGCCCGTCCGGGATGATCCGCCTGTCCGGGGTGATCCGGGCCCTGCCCGTGGCGGCCCGCCCGGCGCGGCGGGGCCCGGTCAGTCAGCCGCTTTCCACCGGGCCGTGATACAGCCGGGCGTAGCGGGCGGCGTACTCCGGAACAGTGATCATAGGTGGCCGCTCCCGCACCACCACCTGATGGGTGCGCGGCTCCAGCCCGCTGTCACCGCGCCCGAACTGGGTCAGCGTCCCGCCGAGGGAGCCGGCGTGGACACCCAGCCTGCTCCACGCCGCGTGGATGATCTCCGCGGCCATCCGTCCAAGGGCCTCGTCGGACTGGTGGCGGTGGACCTTGCGGCCGACCTCGACCTGGGCGAGGGCGTCCACTCCCAGCAGCGAGAGCACGTCCACGACCTGGGCGAACTCGATGCCGTAGCCGGAGACGAACGGCAGCTGTTCGAGCAGGGCCCGCCGGCCGGCGAACTCACCGGCCAGCGGCTGCACCAGCCCGGCGAGCTGCGGCCAGTGCAGGTTGAGCAGGGGGCGCGCGACGAGTTCGGTGACCCGGCCGCCACCGCCGGGCAGCAGCCCCCCGGCCAGCGGCCGGTCGTAGGACGCCTTGACGTAGGAGACCGCGCCCTCGGTCAGCAGCGGCCCGAGCAGCCCGGTGACCAGGCTCGCGTCGAAGTCCTCCAGATCGGCGTCGACGAAGACCACGATGTCCCCGGACGTGGCGTACAGGGACTTCCACAGGGCCTCGCCCTTGCCGGCGACCCGCCCGTAGCCGGTGAGGATGCGCTCCTCGGCGAACACCGCCGCGCCCGCGGCGGCCGCCTCGGAGGCGGTCGCGTCCACCGACCCCGGATCGATGACGACGATCTCGTCGACGAGAGGCACCGCGACCATAAGATCGCGGCGGACCGCCGAGACGATCGCGCCGACGGTGGCCGCCTCGTTCAACGCGGGCAGCACCACGCTGATCGGCCCTGCCTTACGGGCCAGTAGTTCCCCTGGTGAGAAGTCCCGCCCGTAGTACGTCCTATGCTCGAACCAACGGTATACGTCAGACCGCACACGGACTACAGTACGGACTGACAACCGCATACGGCTCATCCAGAGGGGCAGAGGGACCGGCCCAGTGAAGCCCCGGCAACCACCCGCATCAGTGCGTGGCAGGTGCTAATTCCGTCCTGAGACGCATCCGGCTCTCGGGAAAGATGAGGAGTTTCACAGATGACAGTCGCTCCCGAGCGCCTCGCAACGATCAGCCCGGACGTCGTCAATCCCGCGGTTGCCCTGTCATGTCGCCACTGCGGCGCCACCTATCCGCTCTCTCCGACGCATGTCTGTATCGAGTGCTTCGCCCCGCTGGAGATTGCCTACGACGACTCCGTGCTACGCCGGGTCACCCGGGAGTCCATCGAGGCCGGCCCCGCCAGCCTGTGGCGCTATGTCGGGCTGCTGCCCGCCGACGGTCAGCGTCCCGGGCCACCCCGAGCGCGAGATCCTGCTGGAGAAGCCCGGCCCGCCGGCCATGAGCGAGCAGACCGCCGCCCAGGTCCGCGAGCTGGTGACCAAGGGCGCGATGGGCCTCGGTTTCATCCTGCGTACCGACGACTGTCGCAGGACCTACGAGGAGCTCAGGGCCCGCGGCGTCGAGTTCACCCAGGAGCCGACCGAGCAGCCCTACGGCATCGACTGCGGGCTGCGCGACCCCTTCGGCAACCACATCCGCATCGGGCAGCCGGCCGCCCAGCCCAGCGAGATCACCGACGAGGTACGCGAGCGCTGGCTGGCGGAGACGCCGGCGGACCGCTGACACCGGATGTGACGCCAAGGGAGATCTCGCCGCGGTTACGCGGCCCGTAAGAGATCTTGTCGCGGCTGCGCGGACCGTGGGAGAGCAGGGTCACCGGGGCTTCGAGCGCCTCCCCTACCAGCCCGGGCCAGGCGGCGGCGTCCGGGACGGGCTCGAGGACGGGCCGCGCCCGCGCCAGCCGGCTGGTCAGCCGCGCCTGGCCCACCAGGTCGCCGGGCGGTCGCGGCGCCAGCCGGGTGACCGGCACACCGTCGATCTCGTAGGCACGGCAGACGGCCAGACGCCGCCGGGCGGCCGCACCGAGACGGGCGACCGCGTCGAGGCGCGCGGCCCGGTCGAGTCGGGCGGTCATGTCGATGTGCGCGGCCGAGCCGACATACACGGCCGGGCCGACGTGCGCGGCCGGGCCGAGACGGGCGGCCGAGTCGAGGTGGGTCAGCGCGATCGCGTCCACTCCGCCGATGACGTCGACGGCGTACCGGTGGGCCACCGCGTCGAAGTGGCCTACCCGGAAGGCGCCCTGCCAGGGGCCGGTGCCGTTGTGGACGTCGGGCAGCGCGGCGGTCAGCTCCGCGTCCTCGGTGACCAGGGGGCCGGCGCCGTGCCGGGTGGTGTAGGCGCGCACCACCCCCAGCCGCAGCGCCTCCCCCGCCATCCCGGCGTCCGCGAGCAGCTTGTCCGCGTTCGCGGGGGTGGTCGTCGACCAGGTGGTGTAGGGGTGGAAGCCGTGCCACTCGTCGAGGAGCACGCCCTGGGCGCCCTCGAACACCACCGGCCCGCCGCGCAGCAGCCGGCCGACGTACCCGTCGTCCACGAGTTCGACGGCGTCGGCGAAGGCGCGGAAGGCCGCCACGCAGTCGTCGACCGCGGGCGCGGCCACGGCCGGCGGGCCCAGCTCGTCGGCCAGCCGGTCACGCAACGTGGTCAGGACGCGGCGCAGCCGGGCGGGGGCGAGGCAGTCCCCGGCCCGGGGGCTGTCCTCGGGGTGGGCCAGGGCGTAGGCGGCGGTCTCGCCGATGCCCATGCCGCACGAGCCGTGCCGGGCCGGCACCCGGGCCCGCTCGCGCGCCCGGTTCGCCGCCACGTGGTACGGGGTGGTGAGCAGGGCATCCCGGTGGACGGTCAGCCGGGCGAGCGGGCCGGGCACCCCGGCCGCCTCCAGATGGTCGGCCTCGGCGGCCAGCGCGAGCGGGTCGACGAGCATGTGGCGGGAGAGGTGGGTGGCGGTGCCCGCGGTGAACGCCCCCGAGCCGATCTGCGCGAAGGTGTGGTGCCGGCCGTCATCGGTGACCACGTTGTGGGCGGCCTGGGCACCGCCGTTGAAACGGATCACCGCGCGCACCGGCCGGCCCCGCGCGGCCGCCCGCGCGCACAGGTGGTCGACGACCGTCCCCTTGCCCGCGTCACCGAACCCGAGGTCGACGACGATGACATGGCCGGGGACACGGCCGGGGACATGACCGGGCGGGACGTGACGGTGTGACACGACGGGCCTTCCTCCCTCCAGCTGGCCGCTGGCCGGCGTCCTACAGCCGGGTGATCCCCTTCGGGCCGTCGTCGGGGCCTGGCAGGCTGTCGGAGACGACCACCGCCCCGCGGTCCCGCGCGTACGCGGCGAGCGCCTTGCCGACGGCGTCGACCGGTGCGTCGCCGCCGGTCTCGTTCAGGTGCCCCAGGCCCTCGTCCAGGTCGATGGCGTCTTCGGCCAGGCCGATGGTGAGCGCGATCGTCTCGCACACGGCGTCAAGATCGTCCAGTTCGATGACGTTCTGTCCGAGCAGGGTGCGCCAGGCGGCGAGCACCTCGCTGTCCCCGGCGTGCGAGGCCCCCTGCGGGAGGATGTAGTACAACTCGTACCTGCGCTGCGCTTCGGCGACGATGTGCTCGACCGGGATGTCCTCGGCCAGCTTGTCGCCGATGACCGCGGCGACCTCCTTCCGCTTGACCCGCCGGTAGGGCATCTCGTCCCCGATGAGGAAGAGATAGCCGCGCTTGCCGCGCTTTTCGTAGCAGTCGGTCGAGGTGTGGCGGGCCATGAAGTACAGGGCCAGTTCGTAGGATTCCGTTTTCTGCCCGCCGCCACCGCCTTCGATGAAGATGTTGCCGAGATGGTCGTCCATCCGGTTGTCGGACTCGAACTGGCCGATCTGCAGGGGCACCCGGTCGCAGGTGGCGTCGCCGACCGCGCCGAAGAGAATCTGCGGGTCGTCGACGTATCCCTTGCGGATGAGCAGGCCGAGCAGGTCGGGCAGCTTGGTCTGCAGGGTGCGCGGCACCTGCCCCATCGACCCGGTCACGTCGAACAGGACGCCGATGGCCAGCGAGGTCGGGTGCTCGTCGCTGTCGCGGCTCTCGCGCGTCCCGACGCCGTGCGGGTCGAGGCCGGGGTGGGCTTTCCAGCTGTCGCGCGGGCTGCCGCTACGGACGCTGTCGCTGTAGTGGAACGCGCCGCGTCCGCTGCGCTTCCGGTAGCTCGCGGCCGCGGCGTAGACGTCGGTGGACCAGGCTCCGCTGCCCATGGGATTCCTCCGGTAGAAACGAAAAACAACGAGGACAGAAACAAGGACAAAAAAAACGAGGACGAGAACGAGAACAAGAACGGGCGAGAACAAGGACGAGGACGGACGGACGGACGGACGGACGGACGGACGGACGGTGATATCGGACGGTCCGGTGAGACGGAACGGTGCGGTGGTGGCGACGGGTGCCGGGCTCGTTCAGGGGCACCCGCCGGTGCCGGGGGATGCGGCCGGGACGCGCAGCGGCCGGAAACGGCGCGGGCCGTAGAGCCGTTCCAGCAGCTCGTCGAACTCGCCGAGCAGACGCCAGGCGTCGCGTGGCCGGCGGGACATGGCGGGCAGTGTGCACCCGCGGGCGAACCGCAGGAGCGGGCGGGGGGCGTCGTCGCGCAGCAGGTACGTCATGCACTTCGTCGCCAGGTGGATGTCGGTGGCCGCGCCCGGCGGCTGCCGGGCCGCGACCTCCGGCGGGTACATGCCGGCGAAACGGTCCACCATCGCCGGCACATGCCCGGCCGCGCCACCCGGGCCGCCGGCAGCGCCCGGGCCGTCCGGGGCGATGACGACCGAGTAGCACCAGTCGACCAGGACCAGGCCGTGGTCGTCGGGGTGGACGAGCACATGGTCGGGCACGACGGCGCCGTGCACGACCCCGGCCCGGTGGGCGTACCCGAGGGCGACGAGCAGCCGTCGCCACATCCACGCGACGTCGCGGGCGTCGAGCCCGTCCGGGCACACGGCACGCAGCTCGGCCAGTGAGCGGAAGCCGTGGACGTGCTCGATGACGTTCACCTGGCGTAGCTCGCCGCCGGCGCCGGCGCGGTGCCGGAAGGCCTCGACGAGACGGGGGACGTAGGCGGCGAACCGTTTCTCCCCCCTGCCGGCCAGCTGCCGCAGCGCCGCGGCCTCGCGTCCCATCAGGTCGTTGTCGGCGGCCGACCGCGGGATCTTCAGCAGCGCGCCGGCCGCCGCGCCATCGCCGCCGCCGGTGCCGCCAGCGCTGCCGCCAGCGGTGCCGCCGCCGCTGCCGTCCCCGCC
>NZ_CAKKTL010000196.1:0-9759 GCF_920664355.1 Protofrankia sp. CiP1_Cm_nod2 | reverse complement strand
GGCCTGGGCGCTGGCCCGGCCCGGCCGGCTGGCTGCCGTCCAGCGCGGTGCCGGTGCGGTGCGGCGGCTGCTCGGTGACCGGGAGACCGTCGGGCCGGTGCCGCTGCCCGGCCCGGCGGCGGCGTGGAGCCGGGCGCGCGACGTCCCGCTGCCGCCCCCGGAATCCTTCCGTGCCTGGTGGGCGCGTACCCGCGGCGAGAACACGGCCGCGGCAGAGGACGCTCCCACGGGCAGGGACGCCCCGACGACGGCAGGCACGCCCACCGCGGAGGACACCCCCGCGGTGGGGCGCATCCGTGGTGGGGAGGCCCCCGCGGTGGAAGGCGGCCGTGATGAGCGCGCGTGAGCAGATGCTGCGCCGGATCCGGGCGGCGCTTGCCGATGTGCCCGCGGCCGAGCGGCCCGAGGACGTCCCGGTTCCCCGCGACTATGCCCACCCGCGCGCGGCCAGCGCGCCTGGCACTGCCAACGCGGCTGGCACGGCCGCCAGCACTGCCGACACGGCTGACGCGCGGCGGCGGTCGGCGGCGACGGTGGAGCTGTTCCACGAGCGGGTCGCCGACTACCGGGCCGTCGTGGACCGGGTGCGTCCGGACGGCCTGACCGCCGCGATCGTGCGGGCGCTCGCCGGCGCGCGCCGGGTCGCGGTGCCCGCCGGGCTGCCCGCGGACTGGCTCGCCGCGGCGGAACAGGCGGTGGCACGGGCCGGCGGGCAGGTGCTCCGGGACACCAGCGAGGCGCCGCTGTCCGTGCCCGGCCTGGACGCCGTCGACGCGGTGCTCACCGGCGCCGCGGTGGGGGTGGCCGAGACCGGCACGATCGTGCTCGACGGTGGCCCGGCCTGCGGGCGCCGCGCGCTCACGCTGGTCCCCGACGTGCACGTCTGCGTCATACCGGCCGGGGACGTCGTGGCCGGCGTCCCCGCCGCGATCGCCCGTCTGCGTCCGGACCAGCCGCTGACCTGGATCTCCGGCCCGTCCGCGACCAGCGACATCGAACTGGAGCGCGTCGAGGGGGTGCACGGCCCGCGCACCCTGCACGTGATCGTCATCGACGAGGGGCCCGCTGCTCCCGGCGCGCCGGAGGAGCTTCGGCCATGATCCGTCCCGCGGATGACCGAGGAAGAACGCCCAGCTCATGGCCGACGCGGCTCCACCACCGGGAAGCGTCGGTCGGTGACCGCCGCCGCTTCCCGGCTCCGGCCGGATGACGGTCAGCCGACGGGCAGGGTCACCGCGGCCGTGCGCAGCACGCCGGCGGTCTGGAACTGAACGAACAGCCGCCAGTTGCCGGCGCGCGGCAGGCTCGCCTCGAACGTCAGGGCCGGGCCGCCGTCCTTCCCGCCCGGGGTCGTGCCCGTCGGATGCAGGTGGGCGAAGGCGAGGTCGCTCTCGTGGAAGGCGGTCAGGTGCGCGTAGGTGTCCAGGTAGAGCTGTAGGTCGGTGACGGGCCGGCCGCCCGTGGACACGGTGATCGTCAGGGTGCCCGCGTTCCTGGCTGTCAGCCCGCCGGCCAGGGCCAGGGTGTAACCGTCGACCGTGGCCGTGGCCGACGCGGGCGGCAGCGGTGTGTCGGCGGAACCGCCGGCGACGGTGACCGGCTGGCCGAGGACCGTCGGGACGTCCGCGCCCGAGGCGTCTGTGGTGACGAACGAGGCGTACACCCGGTACGCGCCCGGCCGGACGGGCTGGAGCGGCGCCGTCCAGGTGCCGTCGCCCTCCACGTCCGGGTGCACGTGCTGGAAGCCGGTGAGGTCCGACCGGATCAGGTACAGGTGCATCGGTTTGGTCTGGTCCAGCCTGAACGCGGTGACGGGCGTGCCGTCCCCGGCGCCCGTCCCGGTGCCGTGGGTGCCCAGCGGCGACATGCCCGAAGCATGATCGTGCTGTCCCGGGCCTGCCAGGATGCGGAACCGGAACGAAGTCGGCTGGTCGGCCGGCAGCGTCGACGCGACCGGGACGAACCGCAGCCCGGATGCCTCGGCGGCCAGGCCCTCCCCGGCCGGCAGCCCCTCCATGCCCGGCATCCCGGCATGGCCGGGCATGTCCGTGCCCGGTATCCCGGCATGGCCGGGCATCCCTCCGGACGCCGGCATCCCGCCGTGCCCCGGCGTCGCGGGAGACGCCATCGGGTGCGCGATCTCCGGCCCGGTCGTGGTGGAGCTCCCACAGCCGGCCGCTGCCAGCCCGATCAGGAGCGTGGCACCGGCCAGCACACGCGCACAACGCGGGCGGACGGTGGATGGATACGAAACGCGGCCATGCGAACACAGAAGTGCGTGCGAACGCGGAAATGTCAGCATTGGGATCGGAAGTCTTTCCGGACGGCGCGCGGCACGCGCGCGGATGGACAGCAACGTCGGACTGACCGGAGCCCTGCTCCGGTCAGCGGTGTTGCGTCACGTCCGGGATATGCACAGCCTGGTCAGCAGGCCTGAACCGGCTGGCGGTGGGGCCCGGCGCCGCCGGCCACCGCTGTCGACGCCGGCGTACTGCCCCCTGCCGGGCCACGTCCACGCGATCACGGCGATGCCCAGCAGGAGCGCCAGCAGACCGAGCAGGCCGCCCGGCCCTGTCCGGGGCGGCAGCGACACGCACAGGGCGCCATGCCCGCCGGCACCGCTGGTGATCACAGCCACTGACGGTGGCACGGACGTCCCATGGCCGCTCGCCGGGGCGGACAGCGGCATGGGAGGCGGCACGGACGTCCCATGGCCGGTCATCGGGGCCGCCGCGGGCGGGTGCCGTACCTGCGGAGCCCCGTGGCCGGCGCCCAGGCCGTGGGGCTCCGTTACCGGCCCCGCCACTGCCGGCCCCGCCACTGGCCCCGCCGTGTGGGCGCCACCAGGGCATCCCAGCCCCACCGCCACACCGTGCATGACGAACAGCCCGGCCAGCGCGGTGCACGCCAGCAGCAGGCGGTACACCGCCGACACGCGACGGGGCGGTGCCAGGCGGGCCGCCGCCCGCGTCGGCACCGCTCCACCAGCCATCGCAGTCTCTCTCCCGCTGGAACCAACGGCTGTCCACCATGAACGGCTGTCCACCATGGTAGACAGCCAGCCGGGCACGGGGCGGACGGCCCGTTGCCGACGCGGCGTCCACAGGCCGCTCCTGCCCGTGGGACGTCCGGGAGCGGCCCCGGCAGCCAGGCCCGGGTGCGCGGGCCGTCGTCCGGCGGCGGCCCGGTCCGCCTGGAAGCACCTGCCGCTGGCAGGCGTGTCCGTCAGGACGGCAGCAGCACGATCTTGCCGCCGAGGTGGCCGGCCCGGCTGGCATCGAGCGCGGCGGCCGCCTCGGTCAGCGGATACGTACGCCAGATCGGCAGCCGCAGACGGCCCTCCTTGATCAGGACGAGGATGTCCTGGATCGCCCGCACGGTGTCCTGCCCGCCGCCGCCGACGTGGAGGCGGACCCCGTGGTCGGCGGCGTCGAACGCGGCGATGGTGAGCACCCGCTCGGGCCCGCCGGCCAGCTCGATCGAGACGGGCAGCTCGCCGCGGCCCGACGCGTCGAGCACGGCGTCCACCCCCTGGGGAGCGGCCGCGTGAACCCGGTCCGCCAGGCCGTCACCATAGGTGACCGGGATGGCGCCGATCGAACGCAGCAGCTCGTGGTTGGACTCGCTGGCGGTGCCGATCACCCGCACGCCGCGGGCGACGGCCAGCTGCACGGCGAGGACGCCGACACCGCCCGCGGCAGCGTGGATCAACAGTGTCTCACCCGCGGTGACAGCGAGCAGCTCGAGCACCTTCCACGCGGTGCCGCCGGCGCCGGCGAGGCTGCCGGCGGTCTCCCACGGCACCTCGGCCGGCTTGGCGACAAGAGCCGCCGGATCGGCGAGCGCGAACTGGGCGTAGGAGGCGGTCAAGGACGAGCCGAGCACCTCGTCGCCGGCCGCGAAGGCGGTCACACCGTCACCGACCTGGTCGATGATACCGGCGACGTCACTGCCCAGGCCCGCCGGCAGGTCCAGTGTGACCAGCTCCTGCAGAGCACCCTGGAGGATCTTCCAGTCGACGGGGTTCACGCTCACCGCCCGCACCGCGATCCGCACCTGGCCCGGGCCCGCGACCGGGGCCGGGAGGTCGACGACGCGCAGCACGTCGCTGGTGCCGTACTCGGAGAACTGCGCCGCAATGGGCATCTGCTCGGCTCACAATCTGCTGATGGTCGCAACGAGTGGTCATTCACCTGGCCGGGGATGGTCCCACCGTCCAGACAGCGGACCGATTCGTCCTGACCTGCAACACTGTTGATCGCAATTTGTAACGTGGCCGTGTTGTGGCCGCCATGCAGGGCAGCGGCCGGCCAGGCCGGTCCGGGCCGGTGCCGGGTGGTGTCGCCGCCTTGGCCGAGGGGCTGGCCGAGGGGCTACCAGCCCACCTCGCCGGCCTGGACGGGCCACCTGCGACGCCGGGCCGGCTCGCGGGGCCGCCCCGGCCCGCTCCGCCCGTGCGGGGGCCGTCGACGTCCATCCGGTGGTCACCCGGTACTAGCTGGTAATCGTCCGACAATCGGTCGTTGCTCACTTGGGGTTCACTTTTTAGTCACCTGGTGTGACTATCGGCTGAGGCTGCCGCCGGCGTCAAAATGAATGCCAGGGCGGGGACGGGGAAGATCCTGGTCGATCGTGATCGTCTGGCGTTTTCAAGGGATGGTGTCGCACGTCACAAACGACTTCATGGCCATGAATCGAGAGTAACGATGTGCTAAGAGTCGAAAAAGCTGTGCGATCATGTTTGTTTCGTGTCGGTGCCCGGTTCCTCGAGTGCTCCTGGCATGACCGAGGCGGGCGAGAAGACGCTGCGGACGTGACCTGTTCGCGGGGGAGGGATAGGCCTTGACAGCGTGTGGATCGGGCAACTGCCAGCGTATGGACGTCGGTCGTGGGGATTGTCCGTGTGGTTGTGCTGTCCTGCCTCGCGACGATGATCCCGGCTGGCGGAGGAGAGCCTCATGATCGCATCGGCGGCCCGGCTGATCGAGCGGGTGGTCAGCACGGCCTTCTATCCGCTGGCGGAGCCGGGTGGCACCGACTGGGAGTACGTGGTCTCTCGTACCCGGCAGGAGTTACACACCCACGGCTGCAGCATTCTGCACAACTTCATCCAGCCCGCCCGGCGTGAGGAACTACGGCTGGAATGCGCCGCGGTCGCCCCCCGGGCATACTATGACGTCGAGACCGTCAACGCCTACAACATAGCCGCCGACGCGGACCTGCCGGCGGACCATCCCGGCCGGCTGCCCATGCGGCGTGGTAACGCCTTCGTGGCGCGCGATCGCATCCCCGACGATTTCGTCATTCATCAGCTCTACACCAACGAGTTGTTCCAGCACTTCATTGCCAGTTGTTTCGAGCTGCCCCGGCTCCACGAGCTCGCGGATTCCCTGGCCGGGCTGTGCCTCAACGTTGTCACCCCGGGCATGGAACATCCATGGCACTTCGACACGAACGAGTTCGCGGTGAGCCTGATCACACAGGAGCCGACGGACGGCGGGGTGTTCGAGTACTGCCCGGGTATCAGGTCCACGACGACGGAGAACTTCGCCGACGTGCGGGCCGTGCTGGCCGGCCACGGCGGGCACCTGATCCGTCGGGTGTCCCTGCGGCCAGGGGATCTGCAACTGTTCAGGGGCCGTTATTCGATGCACCGGGTGAGCGCCGTGCGTGGTGACACCGCGCGTCACTCGGCGATTTTCTCGTACAGCGAACGCCCTGGGGTGGTCGGCAGCGTGGAGCGGACGAGACAGCTTTTCGGCCGGGTGCTGCCCCAGCACCTGGCGGCCGCTGGAAACGCCGTGCGGGTCGACCAACTGTTGGATTAAGGCCGTTTCCGGCGGATGCCGGCCGGAGTGGGTTACGACCTGTTCCGGCCGGAAGATCCGCCGGACGCGGTCTGGGGGGGCGACCGGCAGCCCGGGCCCGATGCCGGTCAGTTGCCCGTTCCGTGATCCAAGGAGGAACCCAGCCCGTGCGTTTTGATGCCACCGGAAAAGTTTCACTCGATCACATCTACACCCAACCCGACCCGTACGCCTACTTCGACACGCTGCGCAGGCTCGACTATGATATCCCGCAGCTGGCGAAACCTCATTTCGTGAAGATCATCGAAGCGTGCCGGGAGTTACGGGGGGATTCAGGTATCAACATTCTGGACATCGGTTGTTCGTACGGTATCAACGCGGCTCTGCTGAAATGTGACGCGAGCATGGAGGAGCTGTACGAACGGTACTGCGACCGGGACGCGGGTACACCGGCCCGTGAGACGCTGCTGGCCCGTGACCAGGAGCTGGTCCGGTCGCGGGCCGACCCGCGCCGAATCCGCTTCGTGGGCCTGGACACCTCGCGGCCCGCCCTCTCGTACGCGCTCGCCGCCGGTTTCATCGACGACGCGGTGCACGCCGATCTGGAGGAGAAGGACCCCACCCCGCGACAACGCCGGCAGCTGGCCGGCGCCGACCTGGTCATCTCGACCGGCTGTATCGGTTACGTCACCCATCGGACCCTCGTGCGGGTGGTCCACGCGAACGACGAGCGCCGGCCGTGGATGGCGCATTTCGTCCTACGGATGTTCCCGTTCGAGCCCGTCGAGGAGAGCCTGGCCGGACTGGGGTACGAGACCGTTCATCTCGAGCACATGTTCCGGCAGCGGCGCTTCGCCTCTCCCCAGGAGCAGTCGCTCGTACTGGACACCCTGAGCAACGTCGGCGTGGACCCGAGTGGTCTGGAAACCGACGGCTGGCTCTACGCGCAGCTCTACGTCTCCCAGCCGCGCGGCACGAAGGGTTGCGTGGTCATCGACCTCGCAACCGGCAATGGATCACTAACCGGCAAGAAATCGTCCAGGTCCCCACAACCACCGAGCCCGAGGATCACATTGACTGTCAATCAGGAACTGAGCGTGACCCAGCGGCTGTCCACCCCGGCTACCGCCCCCGCCAGCCAGGAGCCACCCGCCCGTACGCCTGCCGAGCAGGAACTGTCCACCCGCACCTTCGGCAATGAGGACCTGCTGCCACGGGTGCCGCTGCCCGCCCTGGAGGAGAGCGCCGAGAGGTTCCTGGAGTGGGCCGCGCCGCTGCTGACCGCGGACGAGCTGGCTCGGACCGAGGCGGCGGTGGCCGCGTTCCGGCGGCCGGGCGGCCCCGGTCAGCGGCTCCACCAGGCACTGGTGGAGTACGACGCCACCGAGGGTGTGCACAGCTGGCTCGACACGTTCTGGCCGTCCCGGTATCTGGGCCGCCGCGACCGCATCGCGCTCAACGCGAACTTCTTCTTCCTGTTCAAGAAGTCGCCGCTGCGGCAGGTGGAGCGGGCCGCCGGGCTCATCGCCGCCGCCGTCAACCACAAACTGCAGCTCGACGACGAACGCATCCCGGCCGCCATCCAGCGGGGGCGGCCGCTGTCGATGGAACAGAACAAGTTCCTGTTCTCCACGACGCGGATACCCGGAGCCGAGCAGGACACCGTCCGCGTGCCGTACAGCGAGCAGTGGCCGGGCCCGTCCCGGGCCCGCCACATCGCGGTGTTCTTCCGCGGGAACATCTTCCACCTGGACGTGCTGGGCCCCGACGGCCGGCCGTACGCGTTAGACGATCTCGCGGCGGGCCTGGAGGCGATCCGGAAGGCCGGTGCGGCCCCGGCCGCGCCGGACAGCGCCGTCGGCCAGCTGACCACCAAGGCCCGGGCGGAATGGGCGGCCAGCCGGCAGACACTGATCGCCCACCACCCCGGCAACGCCGCCGCGCTCGACGAGGTGGAGACCGCGCTGTTCCTGCTGTGCCTGGAGGACATCACGCCCACGGACACCCAGGAGGCGTGCGACCAGCTGCTGTACGGCAACAGCGGTAACCGGTGGTTCGACAAGGCCGTCTCGGTGATCGTGTTCGAGGACGGCACCGCGGGTATCAACATCGAGCACTGCGGCCTGGACGGGACCACGATCCTCAGCTTCGTCGACTCGCTGCTGGGCTCCTCGCCCGAGGAGCACTCGGCGCGGTCGGGGGCCGTCCCCCAGGGCCTGCCGGACATCAGGCCCGTCGAGTTCGTGCTGGACGACGACCTGCGGGCCGACGTGCGGGCCGCCGACGAGGCGTTCGCGGCATACGGCGCAGCCACCGCCACGACCATCCTGTCGTTCGACGACTTCGGCGGGAACCGGGCCAAGCAGCTGCGGGTGTCACCGGACGCGTTCGTGCAGCTGGCCTACCAGCTCGCGCACAAGCGGGCCAAGGGGCTGACCGGCGCCACCTACGAGTCGATCGCCACCCGGCAGTACCGGCGCGGGCGCACCGAGGCGATGCGCGTCGTCACACCCGAGGTGCTGCGGTTCGTGGCCACGCTGGACGATCCGACGGCGGACGCGGCGGCCCGCCGGGCGGCCTTCCGGGCAGCCGCCGAGAAGCACGTGGCACGGGCGAAGCAGTGCCAGTCGGGACAGGCGCCCGAACAGCACCTGTGGGAGCTGCAGCTCATCCAGAAACGGCGCGGCGAGGAACTGGGGGTGACCGAGGCGCTCGACCTGTACGACAGCCCGGGCTGGGTGAAGCTGCGGGACGACTACCTCAGCACCAGCTCCGCGCCGTCGGTCAACATCGAGTACTTCGGCTTCGGCTCGACCAGCAGCCAGTGCATCGGCATCGCCTACGTGCTGCTGCCCGACCGCTTCAACCTCTACCTGAGCACACCGCGCGCGGTGGCCGACGGGCTGTACACCTTCGTCGACCGGCTCCGTGAAGCGGTCTACGAACTCCAGGCCCTCCTCGCCACCGAAACCCCGGAGAACTGACCCCGTCCCTTTCTCTCCGAACACCCACAGTTCTGCTTCTCCGTCGAGGTGGCGGTTGGACGGAACGGGTGACCCGTCACCCGCTCCGTCCGCCGCCTCCTCCGTTGACGACGAAGCCGCCGCCACCGGCGCCACCGCCGCCGGTGAGGCCGCCGCGGCCGCCGGTGAGGCCGCGGCCGGCTGGTCCGATGCCGGCGCCGCCGAGGCCGCGCGGGGTGGTGTTGCCGGTGGGCAGGGGGGCGTTCAGGTCCGCGAGGACGACCTTGTCGCCCTCGGACAGGCCGGACGTCACCTGGGTGAAGGCCGGGCCGACCGCGCCCACCCGCACCGGCACACTGGTCGCCCTGCCATCGCGCAGGACGGACACGACGTACCGGTTGCCGATGCGCAGCACGGCCGAGGTCGGCACGGCGAGCGCGTCCGTCGCGCTGGCGGTGACGATGGCCACGGCCGTGCCCGAGCCGGCGAACAGCTTCCCGCCGCCGTCGTCCAGGCCGATGGTCACCGGATAGGCCACCCCGGACGACGATCCCGACGACCCGGCCGAGGCCGTCCCGCCGGACGCGGTGGACGCCGCCGGGAGCAGGCCGACCGCCACCACGGTGCCGGTCAGTGGGGAGCTGGTCCCGTCGGGGGTGATCCTGGCCCTGGCGCCGATCTTCACAGCGGCCAGGTCGCTGTCGCTGACGGTCGTCGTCACCTGCTTGGCGTCCGGGTTCAGCACGACGATCGTGGCCGTGCTCGACCCGGTGCCGACGGACTGGCCGGAGGCGATGTTGACGGCGGCCACCAGACCGCTGATCGGGCTGACCATCCGTGCCTGCTCCAGGCTCTGCTGCGCCACCAGGAGCACGGCGTTGGCCGCGTCGACCGCGGCCTGGTCGGCGGCGATCTGGGCGGCGGACGCCGGCGCGCGCGAGCCGCCCGCGCTACCCGCGCCACTCGCACGCGAGCCGCCCGCGCCACTC
>NZ_CAKKTL010000195.1:9704-10158 GCF_920664355.1 Protofrankia sp. CiP1_Cm_nod2 | reverse complement strand
CCCCGGCGGTGCCGCCGCCACCGCGGCGGGCGCCGTCGCCGGACCTGGGCCGCCGACGGCGCGGACTCGGGCACCGCCGCCGGGAGCACCGGCGGTCCGCTGTCGGCCGGGCAGGCGCGGCTCGCGCGCAAGGAGCTGACCCGGCTGGAACGGGCCCTGGAGCGGCTGGCCCGCCGCGAGAGCGCGCTGCACACCGCGCTCGCCGAGGCGGCCACCGACCATCAGCGCCTGCTCGCCCTCGACGCCGAACTGCGCGAGGTCGTCGCCGAGAAGTCCCGCACCGAGGACGCCTGGCTCTCCCTCGCCTCCGGCCTCGAGGACGCCTAGAGCGTCAGTCAGGTAACCATACGTATCCATCCTGAACGATGGCACGCTTCGATGGACGTCGGCCACCAGAGAAGATCGGCGTAATTTTGTCGTTGTGTACGCTTTTGCGGCCAAAAAGCGTACACAG
>NZ_CAKKTL010000195.1:0-9305 GCF_920664355.1 Protofrankia sp. CiP1_Cm_nod2 | reverse complement strand
ATCCGCATCAAGCAGGATCCACGCGAAGCGCTCTGGGGCGTGTCTGATGGATGTTGGTCGATGTGGGCGGCGGCACCCACCAGGATGCTGGGGTCCCCGGAGCACTCCGCGGTGGTTTTGCCTGGGTGTGCGTTCCCTTGGTGATCGCCGGTAGGTGATCGCCAAGCCACGGGCGGCGCCCACCACAGAGGCCGGGGCCCCCAAATAGTGCCTAAGGCACTATTTGGGGAGAGCCTTTGCCTGGAGGCGTTGTGGGTCGGGCCAGCGGACCTCGTGGACGAGGTGCAGTGTCTCCATCGCCTTGATCAGGTAGAAGCTGGAGTCCACCTGCCAGGGCCTGACGCCGTGGCGGGCCAGCGTGGGCTCGGCGTGGTGCAGGTTGTGCCAGGACTCGCCCATCGACAGGATGGCCAGCGGCCAGACGTTGCCGGAGCGGTCCCGCGACCTGTACGGGTGCTTGCCGGCGACGTGGCAGATGCTGTTCGTCGACCAGGTGACGTGGTGCAGGACGCACACCCGGACCAGGCTCGCCCAGAAGAACGCCTGCACCGCCGCCTCGAACGAGCCGCCCCACAGGCCACCGACCAGTGCCGGGGCCGCGAGGCTGAGCGTCGCCCAGAGCCCGAACAGGCGGCTGACGCGGACGATGTCGGCGTCGTCGAGCAGGTCCGGGGCGTACCGGCGCTGGTCGGTCTGTTCGACGTCGAACAGCCAGCCGATGTGGGCGTGCCACAGGCCCTTGGTCAGGGCGCGGAAGCCGGGGCCGTAGCGCCATGGCGAGTGCGGGTCGCCGTCCCGGTCGCTGAAGGCGTGGTGACGCCGGTGGTCGGCCACCCAGCGGATGACCGGGCCCTCGATCGCCATGCTGCCGGCGATGGCGAGCGCGACGCGTACCGGCCTGGAGGTCCTGAACCCGCGGTGGGTGAAGTAGCGGTGGAAACCGACCGTCACCCCGTGGCCGGTGATCGCGTACATGGCGACGGCGATGATCACGTCGCGGGGGCTGATCCACCGGTCCCACAGCAGCGGTACCGCGGCGGCGAGGGCCGCCAGCGGGATCATGATGACCATGGTGAGGGTGATCTGTTCCCCTCGTGCCTTCAGCGCGGACCTCGGCGCCACGGTGTGCCGGGTGGGCGCGCCCACCTGGGCCGCGGGGGCCGTGGCACCCGCCGGGTTCACCGTGTCGGTAGCGGTCATGACATAACCCCGTCCATCAGTGCCGTCCACCGGTTTCGTCGTCGCAATGGTTTCCGTTGTGACACCGTAGCTTGTGACACCGTAGCTTGCGGCGGTAACACGTGGTGTCCGGGGCGGGAAACATCGTGGAAAAACAATTTCACGGGCCTGGACGGTTGCGGCCAGGGTACGGTGGTTGTCACCAGGAGCTGGTGGGGGCGGCTGGCGGCGGTCGCGCGCGGTGGCGACGCGGCGGGCCGGGGGTGTCCCGGACCCGAAAAAATCATGGCCATGTCCTCTTTGGCCTGCTGGCAGTGGTATGCTACGAAAGATTTTCTCGGTCCGCCGTGGTGTAATTGGCAGCACAGGAGATTTTGGTTCTTCTAGTCCACGTTCGAGTCGTGGCGGCGGAGCCCCGGGCCGGATCGGCGGGTGCGCCGGTCCGTACAAATCATTTGGTCCACCGGAATTGTCCACGATATCCCCTGGCCGCGGATATCCGCCGGTCGCAATCCGGTAAGCTCGACACGCATCGAGTTGATGTCCACGATCAGGGGAGCTCGTGTGACCCAACCACGTCTGGCGGCCGTTGTCGTCCTCGCCGCGGGTGAGGGCAGGCGGATGCGCTCCGCGACCCCGAAGGTGCTTCACCGTGTCGCCGGGCGCACCCTTGTGGATCATGTTCTCGCCGCGGTCGCCCCGCTCGGGGCCGAGCGGCAGCTGGTGGTCGTCGGGCACGGGCGCGAGCAGGTGGCCGCGGCGCTGGCCGGTCGCGTGCCCGAGGTCACCCCGGTCGTGCAGGCCCGCCAGGGCGGCACCGGCCACGCCGTGCGGGCCGCGCTGCCCGCGGCGGGTGACATCCGCCCGGACGACCTCGTGGTCGTCGTCCCGGGGGACACCCCGCTGCTGACCGGCGCGACGATGTCGGCGCTGGTCGCGGCGCACGCGCACGAGCCGGCGGCGGCGACGGTGCTGACCGCCGAGGTGCCCGATCCCTTCGGCTACGGGCGGGTGCTGCGGGATCCGTCCGGCCGGATCCGCGCGATCGTCGAGCAGGCCGACGCCGACGCCGCCACCGCCGCCGTCCGGGAGATCAACACCGGCGTGTACGTGTTCACGGCCGGCCCGCTGCTGGCGGCGCTGTCCTCCCTGACGGCCGACAACGCCCAGGGCGAGGAGTACCTGACCGACGTGGTCGGCGCGTTCTTCGACGGCGGGCGGACCGTCCGGGCGTATCCGCTGGACGACCCCGGGGAGGCCGCCGGGGTCAACGACCGGGTCCAGCTGGCCGCCGCCGCCGCGGCCATGCGGGACAGGCTGGTGACCGCGGCCATGCGGGCCGGCGTCACCGTGCTGGATCCCGCCACCACCTGGATCGACGCCGACGTGGCCCTCGAGGCGGACGTGACGCTGCTCCCGCACACCTTCCTGCACGGCAGCACCCGGGTGGCGGCCGGCGCGGTGATCGGCCCCGACTGCACGCTCACCGACACGCTGGTGGGTGCCGCGGCCACGGTGAGCCGGACGACCGCCTCCCGAGCGGTGATCGGCCCGGACGCGGCCGTCGGCCCCTACACGCATCTGCGCGAGGGCACCCGTGTCGGCCGCGGGGTCAAGCTCGGCGCGTTCGTGGAGACGAAGGCCGCGGAGATCGCCGACGGGGCGAAGGTGCCGCACCTGGCCTATGTGGGGGACGCGGTGATCGGCGCGCGTAGCAACATCGGATGTGGCACGATCGTGGCGAACTACGACGGCGTCGCCAAGCACCGTACGGTGATCGGCGCGGATGTCAAGATCGGAAGTGACACCGTACTGGTGGCGCCCGTGCATGTTGGCGACGGTGCGTACACCGGCGCCGGTTCGGTCGTGACCGAGGATGTGCTGCCGGGCGCACTCGCGGTCAGGGAGGGCCGGCAGCGGACGATCGAGGGATGGGTCGAACTACGGCGTCCGGGCACCGCGGCGGCACGAGCCGCCGCTGCCGCGCGCGGGTATGCCGAACAGGCAGGTGACGACGGTGGCCCGAACGGGGTGGCTCACGCCGGGGCTGATCGCGCCGGGCCGGCCCCTGTCACGGTTGCCGGTATTTCCGACAACGGGCACCGCGCGTAGCGGCTCGCCACGGTATGAGGACCGACCATGACGGAGCGGGACGAAGGTGGAGAACCTTTGATGGCCTATCAGACGGATAATCGGCGCAACCTGATGCTTTTCGGTGGCCGTGCACACCCTGACCTGGTGGCCGAGGTTGCCCGGGAACTTGATGTCGAACCGGTTCCCACCAATGCGTATGAATTCTCCAACGGAGAGATCTTCGTCCGGTTCGAGAAATCCGTACGCGGATGTGACGCGTTCGTGCTGCAGTGCCACTCCTCGCCGGTGAACACCTGGCTCATGGAGCAGCTCATCATGGTCGACGCGCTGAAGCGGGCCAACGCGAAGCGGGTCACCGTGGTCGCGCCCTTCTACCCCTACGCCCGGCAGGACAAGAAGCACCGCGGCCGGGAGCCGATCTCGGCCCGGCTGATCGCCGACCTGTTCAAGACCGCCGGCGCGCACCGGCTGATGTCGGTGGACCTGCACACCGCCCAGATCCAGGGCTTCTTCGACGGCCCGGTGGACCACCTGTTCGCGCTGCCGCTGCTCGCCGACTACATCGAGGCCAAGCTCGACACGTCCGCGGTCACGGTGGTGGCCCCGGACGCCGGCCGGGTCCGGGTGGCCGAACGCTGGACCGACCGGCTCGGCTGCCCGCTGGCGATCATCCACAAGCGCCGCGACCGGGACGTCCCGAACCAGGTGAAGATGTTCGACGTGGTGGGCGAGGTCTCCGGCCGTACCTGCGTCGTCGTCGACGACATGATCGACACCGCGGGCACCATCACCAAGGCGGCGGAGTCGCTGCGCGAGCACGGCGCGACCGATGTGATCGCCGCGGCGACGCACGGTGTGCTCTCCGGCCCGGCGGTGGACCGCCTGAAGAACTCCGAGATCAGCGAGGTCGTGCTCACCAACACCCTCCCGCTGCCCAGCGAGGCCCGCATCGACAAGATCACTGAACTGTCGATCGCGCCGTTGTTGGCCGCCGCCATCAGGGCGGTCTTCGAGGACGGCTCGGTGACCGAGCTCTTCGGCGGCGACGCGTGACCACCGGTCATGACGCACGGCTGGACGCGTGTCCCGTCGTGCGTCCGGTGCGTCCGGTGCGTCCGGTACGTTCAGGTATACGACGGGTAACCATAGTGTGGCCAGCCGGTGATCTCTCCAGTGGGATCATCGGCTGAGAAGCACCGGCTGAACTGTCAGTCCGTGTCGGCTGTCGCCGGCCCGGGTGCGCCGCCCGGGCCGGGGGCGCTGGCGCCTCCCCATGGCCGGGCCCGTGTCGCCCGACGGCTGTGCGATCGTTGACCGTATGGACATCCTGGGGCGAACAGTCCGGCGATGAGCGGACTGTCGGTGCTGTCGGGCGGATTCATCGGTGGCCTGTTCGCGGCGGTGGCGGTTTTATGGATCATGGTGATCCGAATCCGTCGCGGATGGCCGAAACCGACCAGGTTACTGGCCGTCCCCGTGGCGATACTTCTGACGGTCGCGGCGGTGGCCGACGTGGTCAACGCCTACTTCAGTTACCTGCCCCGGCTCGGGGACGTGGTGGGAGCGGCGACCGCGGGCGGCTCCGATCCGCGTCTGAAGGTCGCGGACCTGCGCTCCCCGACGCCGTCGGACGCCCCGCGTCCGCATCCCCACGGAGCCGTCCTGACCCTGCCGGTTCCGGACCGTGGTAGCGGGTTCGGGCGGACGACCGCGCTCGTCTACCTTCCGCCCCAGTACTTCGACCAGCCGCGGTGGCGCTTTCCGGTGCTCTACCTGATCCACGGATCACCTGGCATCCCCGCTGACTGGCTGCGGGGCGGGCAGGCCGCCGACGCCGGTGCCCAGGTCGCCGCCGCCGGCCATCCGGTGATCATCGTGATGCCGCGGATGAGCCGTGGCTGGCTCGACGACCCGGAGTGCGTCGACGGGGTGACCGAACATGTCGAGACCCATCTGTTCAGCGACGTCATACCGACGGTCGAGTCGGCCTTACGGGCCGAGTCCGGACCGGCCGGCCGGGGGATCGCCGGGATGTCGGCGGGTGGTTACTGCGCGCTCAACCTCGGCCTGCGGCACAGATCCATGTTCGGAACGATCATAGACATGTCCGGGCTGACCCGTCCGACCCACGAGGACGGGCTCCGCCCGCTGTTCGGTACCGGTCCGGCGGCCCAGGCCGCCGCGGCCGCGAACAGCCCTGATCTCTATGTCGACGGGCTGGGACCGGGCCCCCGGCCGCGGGTCTGGCTCGACGCGGGGCGCCGTGACCACGCCGTCACCACTCCCATCCGGCATATGCGTGATCTTCTCAGCGCTGACGGGTACCCGGTGCAGCTACACCTGCGACCGGGGGTGCACACGTTCACGGTATGGCGTCCCGCGCTGCGGGACGCGCTCGCCTGGTTCGCCGGCGGTACCTCGTCGGCGCCCACCGTCTAAGCCGTGTCCGTCCCGCGTACGGCGGTGCTTTTCGTCCTGGCCGCGCTCGCCGAGATCGGCGGGGCCTGGCTGGTGTGGCAGGGGATCCGTGAGCACCGGGGTGTGCTGTTCGTCGGCGGCGGGCTGGTCTCCCTGTGCGTCTACGGGCTCGTCGCCACGCTTCAGGAGGAGGCGGCCTTCGGGCGGCTGCTGGCCGCCTACGGCGGCGTGTTCGTCGCCGGCTCCCTCGCCTGGGGCGTTGTCGCCGACGGTTACCGGCCTGACCGTTACGACATCGCCGGCGCGTTCGTCTGCCTGACCGGAGCCGGCCTCATCATGTTCGCTCCCCACCGGTGATCCCGGTCCTCCCGGCGGGTGGATGGCGCTCTACTCGGTGGGGGAGACCGACAGCGGCCAGGTGCCGCCTCGTACGCAGCGTCCGGTGGTCAGGTCCCAGGCCCAGTGGTGGCGCGGGCATTCCAGCACGCCGTCGACGATGTCGGCGTCGGTGAGATCCTCGCCGGCGTGTGGGCAGTAACGCTGAATCCGCAGTCCGTCACGGGTGATCGTTTCGTCCGACACGGAGCTGTCCTGCCGCAGCTGCCAGGTCACCACCGGGGTGTCGCCGTAGCGCAGCAGGCCCATCAGGGTGACGTCGAACAGGTCCGGATCGCGCCGGAGCCCTATCCGCATCGACAGCAGCGCCTCCTCCCAGGTGGCCTCCCCGTCGACGATCGCGCGCAGGACGCGCGGCGGGACATGCAGCTCGTAACTGCCCGGCGGGCCAGCGGCCACCGCGCTGCCGCCGGCTGTGCCGTCGCTGGCTGTGGTGCCGCCGGCCGTGGCGCCGCCGGGTGGGACAGCGTCGGGTGGGAGCGCCGGGGGCGAGGCCGCCACGACCGCCGGTTGCGGGGGAACCGGCCGGATCATCACCGTCCACCGCCGCGTACCGGAAAGAATGGTGAGATCGCGCTGGTAGTCCGCCAGCAACGGGCGGTTGCGCCGGATCAGCCGGGAGAAGTAGGCGTCCAGCTCGGCCGTGCTCACCGGGGTGTCGGGGCGTTGTTCGTGCGCGCCCCACTGCGCCTGCCGGCGCCGAGCGTAGCCGGCGACGTCGGTGGGTGCCGGTGCCGGTGCCGCGGCCGTGACCGGTTTGCCGCCGACGATGTCGATCCGGTCACCAGGCTGGACGTCGACGATCTTCACCTGCGGGGCCGCCTCGACGAACGAGGGCGCGACGTCCGCCCAGTGCGGAAAGATCGTCTGTTCGCGGTCGTTGTGGACGCGCAGAGCCGGGTCGAGGAAGACCGGCGGCCCCGCGCAGGGGACGTAGGCGCGGGCGTCGGTCGCGGCGACCGTCCGCATCAGGGTGTCGAGGAGGCCGGAACGCACCTGGGCGACCTTCTCCCGCATCACCGGCAAAGGATAGGAGTAGCAGTTCGGGTACCACATGGCCCCGGAGAACTGCGCGGCGAGCAGGTCGACGTCGCGTGGCAGCTCGGTGAGCTTGGGGTGGCAGTCGTTGAGGTCGAGGAAGCGGAAACCGTCCAGCTCGACCAGGAGCGCGCTGTCCTCCTTGTGGCTGGTGTCCAGCAGCATGGTCGCCTGGAGGCCGGGGCGCAGCGGTACCGACTCGCCGTGGCCGAGCACGGTGATGTCGCTGAAGCCGAGGCCGCGCATCTCCCGCAGCAGGTCCCGGGAGCGGAAGGCCGCGCAGAGCACCGGCAGCGACCGGGGGAGCATGCGCAGCAGCGCCCGGTCGAAGTGGTCGGTGTGGGTGTGCGAGACGTACAACGCGTCATAGGAGCCGGCGGCGACCCGCTCGAGCAGGTGCCCGTTGTCCGGGAACGGGAACCAGGACTCAAGAAAAGCCGGGTGGAACCACGGGTCGATGAGCAGCCGGAATTCATCGTGTCGTACGACGAAACCGGCGTGGCCGATGTAGTCGATGGAACTTTTCCGTGCGGCAGTCAATGGCATGTCGTTTCCGTCCCCCGCACGCGCCGGCCCGGCGCGAGACCCCCTCGGTCGACGCGCGACGTCGACTCGTGCGCTGCCGACTATAGCGAGGGCGGCCACGCCGCCCGGCCGGCCTGCCGCGAGGGCGACTTACCGCGAGGGCGGCTGTGCGGCCCGGCGCAGGAAGCGGGCCGGGCTGCCCACCCACACCTCGGCCTCGGGGACGTCGGTGAGTACGACCGCGCCCATGCCGAGCGTCGACCACGCGCCGATCGTGAGGTTCTCCCGGACGAGCGCGCCCTGGCCGAGGTAGGCGCCGGCCCCGACCCGCACCCCGCCGGCCAGCGTGACCGATCCGCAGATCGTCGCGAAATCGGCGACGACGTCGTCGTGGGTGAGCACCGTGTTCGGCATCACCGAAACATGATTACCGACGGTGACGGATGTGGTCAGGGCCGCCCCCTGGAGGAGCACGCTGCCATGACCGAGCGTGCATGAGGGCGGCAGGTGCACGCTGGGGTGGACGACCGTGCCGAAGCGCTCCGGGCCGACGCCGTCAGCGGCCAGGCGGGCGGCGAGCCGGGCCCGGACCGCGCCGGAGCCGGGGCAGAGGATCACCGCCGCGTCCGGCGTACCGGCGACCACCTCCGTGCCGCCGACGACGGGCAGGCCGTCCACCGTGCCGCCGTGGCGGGCCGGATCGTCGTCCGTGAAACCGATCAGCTGGTATCGTTCGGTGGCGAGCACGGCCTGGGCCGTCTCGCGGGCGAACCCGCCGGCACCGACCAGCAACAGGGGTTGCGGCGTCTGAGCCCTCATCGGACCGTTATAGCCGCATGCGCGCACTGTGCGACAACAGCCCTCCATCGGGCCGTCCATCAGGCCCTCCACTCGGTCCCACCCGGCACGCCACACGGTCTTCCGTCGGCGACAGGGCGGATCCGTCGGCTCATGATGCGTCCGGTACTCTGAAAGACCGCGTCGCGGCGCTGCTGGTTTCTTGTGCTAAGGCGGCGCCGATGTCCATTGAAGATCCGTAATAGGAGGATGAGTACCGCCATGTCCGAGGTCCGCATCGCCGCGGAGCCCCGCACCGAGTTCGGCAAGGGCGGGGCTCGTCGTACCCGCAAGGCCGGCAAGGTCCCGGCCGTCCTGTACGGCCACGGCCAGCCGCCCCGCCACATCTCGCTGCGCGCTCACGATCTTCTGCACGCGTTCAAGACCGATGCCGGTACGAACGTGCTGCTCCGGCTGGAGCTCTCCGACGGGACGCAGCTCGCCCTTCCCAAGGACGTCCAGCGTCATCCGATCAAGGGCAGTTTCGAGCACGTCGACCTGGTCATCATCCGTCAGGGCGAGCGGGTCACGGTCGAGGTGCCGGTGACCCTCGTCGGGATCGCCGAGAGCGACACCCTCGTCGACCAGCAGCTGACAGCCGTCTCGTTGCAGGCGGCCGCGACCGACATCCCCGGGTCGATCGAGCTCGACGTCACCGGTCTCAAGCCGGGTGCGAACATCAGCGCCGGCCAGCTCGTCATCCCGGCGGGCACGGTGCTGGAGACCGACGCCGGGCAGGTGGTGGTCCAGGGGCTGGCGAAGCCGACCGCCGCCCAGGTGGACGCCGACCTCGCCGGTGCCGAAGCGGCCGGTGGGGC
>NZ_CAKKTL010000194.1:2358-10175 GCF_920664355.1 Protofrankia sp. CiP1_Cm_nod2 | reverse complement strand
GCACAGCGCCCCGAGCCTCGCCCTCATCCGCGCCATACCCCCCGCGCGCACCGCACCTCCCGCGCGCACCGCACCTCCCGCGCGCACCGCACCCCCCGCGCATGCCGTGCCGCGGGCCCGGACGTCACCTTCGGCAGCCGCTGAGCCCTCGGGGGCCGCCGAACGGCCACTCGTCGTGGTCGACAACCTGGTCAAGGAGTTCCCGCTGCCCCGTACGGCCGGCGGCTCCGCCCGGACGCTACGCGCTGTCAGTGACGTCAGCTTCACCGTCAACCGCGGCGAGACGCTGGCCCTGGTCGGTGAGTCGGGTTCGGGCAAGTCCACCACCGCCCGCCTCGTCCTGCGCCTGGTGGATCCGACCGCCGGCCGGATCGTGCTGGACGGTGACGACGTCACGGCCGCCAGGGGGGCGCGGCTGCGGCGGCTGCGCCGGCAGGCCCAGATCATCTACCAGAACCCCTACGCGTCCCTCGACCCGCGGTTCTCGATCAAAGAGGTGATCACTGAACCGTTGCGCGCGTTCGGGGTCGGTGACCGGGCCTCCCGCACCGCCCGGGCCCGGGACCTGCTCGACCGGGTCGCGCTGCCGGCCTCGGTCCTCGAACGCAGGCCCGCCGAGCTCTCCGGTGGGCAGCGGCAGCGGGTCGCGATCGCCCGCGCGCTGGCGCTGGCACCCCAGCTCGTCGTCTGCGACGAGCCCGTCTCCGCGCTGGACGCGTCCGTGCAGGCGCAGGTCCTCGAGCTGCTCGCCGAACTGCAGGCCGACACCGGCGTGGCCTACCTGTTCATCTCGCACGACCTGGCCGTCGTGCGGCAGATCGCCCACCGGGTGGCGGTGATGCGGGCCGGGCAGATCGTGGAGACCGGCCCGACGGACGACCTGTTCACCAGCCCCCGGCACGACTACACCCGCGCGCTGCTGGAGGCGATCCCCAGATGGTCGCAACAGCGTCAGGCCGCTTCGCCCGGTGATGGGAAGCCGACCGGCATCGGTGGTCGCCACACGTGACGGACAACGCCGGGATGGACAACGCCGGGATGGACAACGCCGGGATGGACAACGCCGGGATGGACAACGCCGGGATGGACAACGGCGCGAGGACGCCTACGTCGAATGGCTCACCGGGTTCGACGCACTGCCTTGCCGGGCGTGCCTTGTTGGGCGTGCCTTGTCGGGCGAGGAGGTGATGGAGAGGACCGTCGGTGAAGAAGCCGTCCGGGCGCGGCTGTGCACATGATTTATGCTTGAATTATGAGCTTCAGGCGGATCACTATCAGTGTCCCGGAGGAGATCGCGGCGAAGGCGCAGCGGGCCGCTGACGCCGGCCAGGCGGAGTCGGTGTCGGCCTACTTCGCCGGTCTCGCCGCCGCCGAGCCGGACTGGGCGCAGGCCCAGCAGATCCTGGACCAGATGATCGAAGAGGCCGGCGGGCTGGACGATGCCGCACGTGCCTGGGCGCGATCGGTGCTGGCGGCCGACGATGTTCTCGAAGCCGGTGATGACGCCGGAGACACCCAGGTGGCCGGGGCCGCGTGAGAACGACTGTCCTTGACACGGGCGCGCTCATCGCGCTGGAACGTCGTGACGGCCGGATGCTCGCGCTGGCCGCGGACCTGGTCGGCGCGAGGGTGGCCGCGCATATGCCGGCGGGAGTCCTCGCTCAGGTCTGGCGGGGATCACCGCGTCAACACGCCGTCATGAAACTGGTGCGAACGGGCGCGGTGCGGGTCGAGTCCCTGTCGGAGGAGATCGCTGCCCGGATCGGGCTGCTGCTGGCGGCATCGGGGGCGAGCGATGTCGTCGATGCCCATGTCGTGTTGCTGGCACGGAAGCTTCGGGCCACGGTCGTCACTTCTGATCCGCATGATCTGCGCAAGCTGGATCCCGCGCTCGACCTTGTCGTGCTCTGACGGCCGATCTCGGACGGTCGATCTCGATCTGGCCCGCGCCTGACATCGCTCTCCTGAAGGAAATTGATCGGAATCGAATGATCAAACAATGCCAGGTGCATCGATGGGAAACAGGCGTTGCCGGTGGCTCACGGTGGTACCTTCGAGAAAGGTCATGAGTGTCGGCGGCGGGCTGTGGCCTCGCTGGCCGGCGAGGCTCGCCGGCTGGCAGCCTCCCTCGCGGCGGGCGCCCCGAAGACGTGGGGCCGGCTGGGCGTTCCGGTCCACGGGCCGGGCGTCGGGCAGGGCCGGCCGGGCATCGATCGGCGGGAAGTATCGGTCGACAGGAGGTGGCGGCGCATGCGGCTGATCCCAGGCCCGTCTGCCGTCCGTATATCCGGGCCACAACGTGGTGTGATCAGTTCGTTTCTGCGCCGGCACATCGATCTGTGCCGTGTCGCCGGCGCGCTCTGTCCACCCTGACCCGAGCCCCGCTGACCTGAGCATTCCTGACATACGCGCTGTCCGCCCGACCTGATCGGGTCCGGCCCGGATCCAGTTCGGGCCCGTCGTACCCGACGATCCGCCGCACGTGACGATCCGCCGCGCCCGACCTGGTCTGTCGCCGCCGGCCCTACCGGCTCCCGCGCGTCGTGACCGGGTGGGCCTGTTCCCGCTCGCGCTGACAGCGCCGCTCGTGTTGACACCGCCGCGCCGCCGGCCCACGGCCGCGCCGGCAGCCGTCTGAAAGGGGTATCGGACGATGAGCAGGCCGATCAAGCAGATCCATCTCGCCGCGCACTTTCCAGGTGTCAACAACACCACCGTGTGGAGCGACCCGGCTGCGGGAAGTCATATCGAGTTCGGCTCTTTCGTCCATTTCGCGCGGACCGCCGAACGCGGAAAGTTCGATTTCCTCTTCCTGGCCGAGGGGCTGCGGCTGCGCGAGCAGAACGGGCTGATCCACGACCTCGACGTGGTGGGCCGCCCGGACACCTTCACGGTGCTGGCCGCGCTCGCCGCGGTCACCGACCGGCTCGGCCTGGCCGGCACGATCAACTCCACGTTCAACGAGCCCTACGAGGTGGCGCGGCAGTTCGCCAGCCTCGATCATCTCTCCGGCGGCCGGGCGGCGTGGAACGTGGTCACCTCCTGGGACGCCTTCACCGGCGAGAACTTCCGCCGCGGCGGCTTCCTGCCCGAGGAGCAGCGTTACGCGCGGGCCAGGACGTTCCTGCGGACGGCCTGGGAGCTGTTCGGCTCCTGGCGCGGCGACGAGATCATCGCCGACAGGGAGACCGGGGTGTTCCTGCGCGACCCGCACCCGGGCAGGTTCACCCACCGTGACGCTCATTTCGACATCGCCGGCCAGTTCAACGTCCCGCGCAGCCCGCAGGGACGTCCCGTCATCTTCCAGGCGGGTGACTCCGACGAGGGGCGGGAGTTCGCCGCCTCGGGCGCGGACGCGATCTTCAGTCGGCACGGCACCCTGGAGGCCGGGCAGGCGTTCTACGCCGACGTCAAGAGACGGCTGGCCCGCTACGGCCGTGCCCGCGACCAGTTGCTGATCCTGCCCGCGGCGACGTTCGTGCTCGGCGACACCGACGCCGAGGCGGCCGAGATCGCATACGAGGTCCGGCGCCAGCAGGTCAGCGGCCAGACCGCGATCCAGTTCCTCGAGCAGCTGTGGAACCGTGACCTCTGCGGCCACAACCCGGACGGGCCGTTGCCCGCCGTCGACCCCGACCCCGGGGAGCACACGGTCGCCCGCGGCCGGGCCAGCGTGCGCATGTTCGGGGACAGGCTGGCCACCGCGAACCAGTGGCGCCAGCTCGCCGAGGCGAAGAACCTCTCCACCCGAGAGCTGATCATCGAGATCACCGGGCGGCAGACGTTCATCGGTTCCCCGGCGACGGTGGCCAGTGCGATCAACGATCTCGTGCAGGCAGATGCCAGCGACGGGTTCATCCTTGTCCCGCACATCACCCCCGGCGGGCTGGACGGTTTCGTCGACACGGTGGTCCCGCTGCTGCAGGAGCGTGGCGTGTTCCGTACCGAGTACGAAGGTATTACCTTGCGCGACCATCTCGGTCTTGCGCCGCTCGTCCCTGCCGTGTCAGGCACGTCCGACGCGTCCGGCGCGTCCCCTGCCGGGCCGGGGCCGGCGGCGAGGGCCGTGTCGTGAAGTTCCTGACCATCACCCTGATCGTGCACGCCCCGGACCCGGTCACCAGGGTGCGGAAGTCGACCGCCGAGCGGTTCCGCGAAGTGATCGACAACGCGCTGCTGGCCGAGGAACTCGGCTTCGACGGCTTCGGGGTCGGCGAACGGCATGAACGGCCGTTCATCTCCTCCTCCCCGCCGGTGGTGCTCAGCCACCTGGCCGCGCTCACCAGCCGGATCCGGCTGTTCACCGCCGTCACCACGCTGAGCCTGCTCGACCCGGTGCGGGCGTACGAGGACTACGCCACCCTCGACCACCTCTCCGGCGGCCGGCTGGAGGTGATCATCGGCAAGGGTAACGGCGCCGCCCAGCGGGAGCTGTTCCACGTCACCCCCGACGACCAGTGGGACCGCAACGCCGAGTCCTACGAGCTCTTCCGCCGGATCTGGCGGGAGGACAAGGTCACCGCCGACCCGCGGTTCCGCCCCGCGCTGCGGGACGCCGAGGTCTGGCCCCGGCCGCTGCAGCAGCCGATCCGGGTCTGGCACGGCAGCGCCACCAGCAAGGAGTCGGTCGACCTGGCCGCCCGCTACGGTGACCCGCTGTTCTCGGCCAACGTCACCAACCCGATCGAGCCGTACGCCGAACTGGTCCAGTACTACCGTGAGCGCTGGGAGTGCTACGGCCACGACCCGACACTGGCGACGGTCGGTGCCGGCACGGCCGGCTACTACGCGGAACGCAGCTCCCAGGACGCCATCGCCGGCTACCGCCCGGTGTTCGAGGGGTATCTCGCCTTCCAGAAGCGGCTCGGTATGGAACCGGTGTTCCCGACGCTGGAGGACTTCGTCGAGCGCAGCTCCGCGCTGATCGGCAGCCCGCAGCAGGTCATCGAGAAGGTGCACCGCTACCACGAGCGGTTCGGGCACAGCGTGCTGCACCTGCACGCCGACGCTGGCGGCCTCACCGACGCCCAGCACCGCGCCAGCCTGGAGCTGTTCCAGTCCGACATCGCCCCGGTGCTGCGCCGCGAGATCCCGGACCCGCCCTGGCCGTGGGCCCCGGTGCTCGCCGAGCCGTCCCCGTCAGCCCCGCCCTCCTCGTCGTCTCAGCCGTCCTCGCCGTCGCCGTCGTCACCGAACGCATCGTCATCCGCCGCATCGTTACCGACCGTGGACGGACCCGCGCCCGCAGCCGTCTAGGCCGTGTCTATGAGTAAGGAAGCCTGTCATGGTCACGACTCCGCTCACCGTCCTGGACCTCGTCCCGATCCCCGCCGGATCGACTGCGGCGCAGGCGCTGCGCAACAGCATCGATCTCGCCCAGCGGGCCGAGCGGTTCGGCTACGCCCGGTACTGGTTCGCCGAACACCACCTCAACCCCGGCGTGGCCGGCACCTCGCCGGCGGTCCTGCTGGCGCTGACGGCCGCGGCCACCTCGACGATCCGGCTCGGCTCCGGCGCCGTCCAGCTCGGGCATCGCACCGCCCTGTCGACGGTGGAGGAGTTCGGGCTCATCGACGCCCTGCACCCCGGGCGTCTCGACCTCGGCCTGGGCCGTTCCGGCGGGCGTCCGAACGAGGTGAGGCGTGAGCCGGCCCTGCTCGGCGCCGGCACGGCCGTCGTGGACGGACGCGCGCCCAACGGGCTGCGCATCCCACCCCGGTTCTCCTTCGAGCATCTGCTCAACTCGCCGCGTTTCGAGCTGCAGAAGGGGCTCCTGCAGCTCCCCGGCGCGCAGTCACAGAACTACACTGAGCAGATCGGCGATGTCCTTGCCCTGCTGGCCGGCACCTACCGTTCCGCCGAGGGCGAACAGGCTCACGTGGTCCCCGGGGAGGGCGCGCAGGTGCAGGTCTGGATCCTCGGCAGCAGCGGGGGCGAGAGCGCGATCCTCGCGGGGGAGAAGGGGCTGCGGTTCGCCGCGAACTACCACGTCAGCCCGGCCACCGTCCTGGAGGCTGTCGAGGCCTACCGGGCCGCGTTCCAGCCGTCCGGCGAACTTGACCGGCCCTATGTCAGCGTCTCGGCCGATGTCGTCGTGGCCGAGGACACCGCCACCGCGCGGGAGCTGGCCGCCGGTTACGGGCTGTGGGTACGCAGCATCCGCACCACACTGGGGGCCATCCCGTTCCCGGCCCCGCAGGAGGCGCGCCGGCACGTGTGGAGCGACGCCGACCGCGAACTGGTCGCCGACCGTGTCGAGACCCAGTTCGTCGGCTCGCCGGGGCAGGTCGCCGACCAGCTGGAGCAGCTGCGCGACGCCACCGGCGCCGACGAGCTGATCATCACCACGATCACCCACGACCATGCCGACCGGGTCCGCTCCTACCAGCTGCTGGCCCAGGAATGGCAACGCCGTTGAGCCGGGTCCCCGCCAGCCGGCAGGACCCGGACCAGCGGCATCCACTGGACAACCCCGCCCGCTGGTCGCTGACCGGGGCGCACGCGCACCTCGCCGAGCGGCGCGGCAACGTGCTGCGCTACCCGGTCGACGTCTCCCCTTTCGTGGCGCTGCCCGAACAGCCCGACGCCGCCGACTGGAACGACATCGCCGCCCTCGCCGGCCCGGGGGCGCTGGTCCCGCTCGCCGGAGTGCAGGTCCCGCCGCCGCCGGGGTGGGAGGTGGTGGCGCGCGGCTCCGGGGTGCAGCTCGTCGACGGCGGAGTCGCCGCCGCGCCCGACGACGAGGCTGTCCGCCTCCAGCCGTCGGACGTGCCGGACATGCTCGCGCTGACCGCGGCCACCAAGCCCGGCCCGTTCCTGCCCCGCACCATCGAGATGGGCACCTACCTGGGCATCCGCCGCGACGGCGTGCTCGTGGCGATGGCCGGCGAGCGGCTGCACCCACCCGGCTGGACGGAGGTCAGCGCGGTCTGCACCGATCCCGCCTTCCGCGGCCAGGGGCTGGGAGGCCGGTTGGTGCGCGCGGTGGCCGCCGGCATCCGCGAACGCGGCGAAACCCCGTTCCTGCACGCGGCCGCCGACAACACCAACGCGATTCGGCTCTACCTCTCGTTGGGTTTCCGCCTCCGCCGCGAGGCGACCTTCCTTGCCGTCCGCGTCCCCGACCCCCTCCCCGAAAACGCCCCGGTCACCTGACCGGCGCAGCGCTTTCCGGATAAAACCGTTCCCATCCAGCACCGGCGGCCCAGGTCGGCCAGGTGCCGGGCATGAACTGGGCCATGCTCTGTGCCCCGGCGGCGGAGACCGCGCGCGGGTTGAAGCCGGATTCCTGGGCGAGCTGGGCGGTGAGCAGCGCCGGGCTGAGCTATGGACAGCAGTCGTTACCGGCACCGGCCGGGACGATCCAGCCCTGGTAGGTGTCGGCGCGCAGTGGCCCACCGGCAACAGCGAGTTTTGTGCTTTCGCCTATTCTGACGATACGTATCCTTTCTGGTACAAGAGGTGATCTTGGCGTGACGGTGCTGATGCGCACCGGCCATGACACACAGTTCCGCCACCGCCGCGCTGCCACGGACGTCGCTTCCGTTCAGCCGCTGGTGGCGGTCACAGACTGTCATGGGAGCACGGGGGTGACCAGCGTGGCCGCGTTGCTGCAGCCGGCGATCGGCATCGGTGTGGTCGCCGGCTGGCCCCGATATGCGGCCAACCGTGAGTTCGCTGGCCGGCCGCTGGTCCTGGTCCCCCGCGGCACCGTGCAGGCGACGGCGGGAGCCGGGGATGGCTGACGGGCGTCGTTTCTCCACAGGTGTGCGGCTGCTGGCCGCGGCCGGGCTGGTCGCGGTCGGGATCGCCGTCGG
>NZ_CAKKTL010000194.1:0-1950 GCF_920664355.1 Protofrankia sp. CiP1_Cm_nod2 | reverse complement strand
ACTGCTCCTCGGTGGCCGGGGCGGCTCCCCGACACCGGCGCCGTCCCCGACCGCGGGTACGGCCAGCCCGGTCCCGGCAGGCGGCGGGCCGCTGCTCCCGGATCCGGGCCTGCCCGTCCTGGACTTCTCCGACCTGACCTGGATGGACTTCCACGGCTTCGCCCTGCCGGTGTCGCCGACCGCGGGCCCGCACACGCTGGCCGACGACCGGGCGTCCGGGTTCGCGCACACCCCGCTGGGCGCGGCCCTCGCCGCAGTCAACATCGGCTTCCGGACCGGATCTTCGGTCAGCCCGTTCGTCTTCGAACCCACCATCGCCGAGCAGGCCACCGGTGTGGACCAGCCTGCGTTGGTAGAACAGACCCGTACAGACGCGGCAAACGAAGGCGTCCCCGCCCGGCTGACGGGAAAAATGCCTGGCACGATTTACCGCTTCGCCGGAGTGCGGTTCGACGCAGCTACGCCCGACCAGGTCGTACTGCACCTGGCCACCGCCAGTGAGACCCCCACTGGCACCACCGTGTACGCCGACGGGCGCATCGAGCTGCGTTGGGAGCGGGGGGACTGGCGGGTTGTGGCCCCACCCGGCGGCAACTGGGACGTGGTGGCAACCTCAATCGCTTCCACCGCAGGCTTTCAGCTGTTTCCCCGGAGGTAGAAACCCATGGCCTCTCTGTTCGACCCGTTGCGATACACCCAGTTCGGCCTCGCCACCGAGTTGGGCGGCGCCATTGTCAAGGCCGGCGCTGGCAAGGCTGTCGAGAAGGTCAGTGACAGTACGTTGAGTTCGTTGGAGGACACGCTGGCCAAGGGGCTGGCGTGGATGGTGGACACCACCTCGACCTGGTGGGTCAAGGCCCCCTCCATCCGGGTGCAGCAGCTGGTCGCGCCCGGTACGGACCCGGCGAACGCACCCCCGATCGAGGTGGTCGCCACGATCCGGGGCTGGATGTGGCCCATCGTGATCACGGTGGCGTTGTGCGGGCTGACGATCCAGGCCGCGCGGATGGCCCTGCAACACAAACCCCAGCCGCTCCTCGACATCGCTCGTGGTCTGCTGCTGGTGGGGCTGACAACCGGGATCGGGGTCTTCGTCGTCCAGCAGAGTCTGGATGTCGGGGATGCGTTTTCCGACTGGGTGCTGTCCACGGACGGCCAGCAGTTGGCGCCCACGATGAAACACGTCCTCGGGGTGGACGGGGAGAACCTCGCCGCCACCGGATTCGTGATCGTCTACTGTCTGATCGCGCTGGTGGTCTCGATCGTGCAGGCAATCCTGATGATGTTCCGGGAGGCCAGTATCCCGATCCTGACCGGGATGCTGGTCCTGGCTGCCGCCGGCGGGTTCCTGCCGTCGACCCGCCGCTGGATGCCGAAGATCGTCGGCTGGCTGGTCGCGATGGTCTGTTACAAACCGGCCGCGGCCCTGGTCTACGGGGCGGCGTTCAGCTACCTGCACTCCTCGGAGTCCGGCTCGGACCCCGTGACCGCGAACCGGGACCGGTTCATGGGCCTGACCATGATGATCCTGTCGCTGGTCGCGCTGCCGGTGCTGATGCGGCTGTTCACCTGGGCGGCGGGGGAAGCCGGCGGCGGCGGTGGGGGAGGAGCGCTGGCCGGGGCGGCGGCCTCCGCCGGGGTGCTGGCCGTGACCGCCGGGGTGGCGTCCCGGTCAGCGGGCCGTTCTGGCGGGCCGGCCGGGGAGCATGCCGCCTACCTGGCGCAGACCGGTCCGGGCGGCCCACCACGGGCGCGGCCGCCCGGTGCCGACGGGTCCGGGCCGTCTCCCTCGGGGGGTGGTCCGTGGGCGCCGCCCGCCGGGGGCCAGCAGCCCGCCCCGGCCGGGGAGTCTTCTCCCGGCGGGCCGGAGGGTACGCCGCGGGGCGCGTCGTCGGCGTCCCCGGCGGCCGGTGCGGGCGCGGCCGCCGGTGGCCGGGCGGGGGCCGGGGC